>CANRJU010000047.1 GCA_947631075.1 uncultured Lachnospiraceae bacterium | reverse complement strand
CACGACGGCGATGGGCGTCTTCAGCTCATGGGATACATTGGAGAAAAAATCCCGCCGGTGCTGCTCCTCCGTCTCCTGATATTCCCTCGCCTCGACCAGCCGGTCCGACAGGGTGTCCATGCTCTCCGCCAGAGAACCCAGCTCGTCCTTGCGCTTGATCCCGGTCTTGTAATCGTACTGCCCGGAGGCCAGAATCAGCGCCGCCTCCTTAATTCGGATAATGGGGCGGACCATCTGCCTGGCGAGAAAGCTGGCGACGGCAAGCGCCATGATAAAACCCGCCGCCACGCAGATCGCCATATATTTTTCATATTGAATAATCGTGTTCTCCTGCATCTCCATCGGCCCCGCCACCAGAACGGCGCCGATCACATCGCCGCCCACTTCCCGGATGGGCACCGACAAGTGCAGCATGGTCCGCTGGTAGACGTCGTCGTAACTGCTGTAAGCCTTCTTTTTCCCATCGTAAGCGCTCTCCAGAATGTTCTGCGTCTCCGCCGGAATCAGCACCCGTGAAATGTCCATATTGGTGTAATCCTCCGAGAGCCTGTTGTCCGCATGGGGATTGGACACGATCCAGATGTCAATATTCTGCATCTGCCCGAAATCCTCCAAAGCCTTCAGATAATCTCCAAAATTTGCCCCTTCCTTGTTGCTCTGCGCCTGCCTCGTCCTCTTTGCCACGCCGGAGCCCAGGTCGCTCAACTGCTTCCGGTAGGCCCCCACAATGTTGGTCCTGTTGAACCGGGTAAACATGAGGCCGATCAGAACGGCAAACACTAACAGCACCACGCTGAAGGAGACAAAAAAACGCCATGAAATTTTCTTCATCTCAACCTCGTCTATACATTCAGCTCAAACTTGTATCCCAGCCCCCAGATCGTCTTGATCTCCCAATCCGGATGCGGCACCTTGTCCAACTTGGCGCGGAGCCTCTTGATGTGGGAATCCACCGTGCGGCTGTCGCCGAAATAATCCTGTCCCCACAAGCTGTCCAGCAGATTGTCCCTCGTAAATACTTTGCTGGGATTTCCCGCCAGAATCCACATGGTCTCCACCTCTTTTTTCGTCATGGGGAGCTTCTCCGCCCCGATAAAGACGGTGTATGCCTCAATGTTGATCGTGAGGTCGCTGATATTCAGCACCTTCTTTTCCTCGGTCACATCATTTCTCCCCATGCGGCGCAGCACCGCCCGCACTCGCGCCATGACCTCGTTTCCATTAAACGGCTTCACTACATAGTCGTCCGCCCCTATGTCCAGTCCCATCACACGCTCGTAATCCTCGCCCTTCGCCGTGATGAGAATAATCGGCACATCCGAGTCCTCGCGGATCTTCTGGCATACCTTATAGCCGTCTATCCCCGGCATCATCACATCCAGAAGAATCACCGCGGGATCTGTCTTGCGAAACAGTTCCAGCGCCTCGAAGCCGTCCGTGGCCACCACCGGCTCAAACCCCTCCTTGGCGACATAGGTGCCCAATACCTCCCGGATGTCCTGGTTGTCATCTACAATAAGTATACGCTGCATAGTTTTCTCCTTTCTGCTCTTTCTGCTTGTTCGTTCTCCTTAATAAATCCTCATAAATTTTCCTGCGCGGTCCTCCCGCGCGAGGGAACCCTCTCCACCCGACAGTTCGATTTTTATGATTTTTTTCATTATATTCCACCCCTTTTTAGATTTCAAGTGTTTTGAGACAATTCTTTCCTCTTCCTGGCAAAGTGACATTTTTGTGCCATAGACCCATGTTAATTTTAAGTTACAAAGTATTTGTGGATTTTTGCCTTTGTGTATAGTTTTGCACAAGAATCCCAGAAAGGAGAAACTACTATGAAGAAAATGCCTGCCATACTCCTGTCAGTCCTGCTGTCCTTCAGCATTGCCCTCGGCCTTTTCGACGTCACGGCATTTGCCGCCAAGAAGCCAAAGCTGAACGTCAGCAAGCTCAGCCTCACTGTCAATACCGATTTTAATCTTCGCGTATATAATTTGAAAAAGAAGCAGAAAGTGACCTTTACATCCGCCGACCCGCAGGTGGTCTCCCTCGAGCCGGACGCCAAGTCTCCCAAGAGAGTGGTCGTCCATGCGATTTCCGTGGGCTCCTCCGTGGTCACCGCTACCGTCCGTAAGAATAATAACGACGTAGTGCGCAAGCTGAAATGCAAGGTTAAAGTATCTCCCACCGCTATCAGCATCAAGTTTTTCAAGCGGAAACTGGATATGAATCCGGGAGACCAGTTCGAGCTGGCGCCCGTCATCAAGCCCAACACCTCGCGAGAGCAGCCCATCTTCGAGAGCGACGACCCGTCGGTCGCCACCGTCAACTCCCGGGGCGTTGTCACCGCCGTCTCGCCCGGCTTGACCACGATCACGGCCACGCTCCTGTCCAACGGACAGACGGCGACCTGCACGGTCATTGTCAAGGGAAGCGATGACGATGATGACAGCCTGGAGGAAAACACCATTAAGAATCGATTGCTCGGAGAGGATTGACCCCCCATCTATATATATGCCCGCAGTTGCATGGATAAGCCGTGACTGCGGGCAGTTTTTATTTGCTTTATTTGTTTTATTTGTGATTCGGTTTTCCTTGACTTCTCATAGGACTTTGGCTAAAATAAGATTGTACCGTATTTTAGCCGGAACGCTTTGATGGCAGATGAGAAACTGCATACACAAACTGTATTTTCAGTTTTTTTCTCCATCGCCTCTTCACGACAAGGCGCCTTGCTCTGTATGCGCCCGGAGCTCTCCGCCATCAATGCAGATAATTATATTGTGCCAATCTGGATGATTTGAGGAGAGCTATAGTTGCTATAAGAAGGACCATGCTTTTCACATGATCCTTCAAAATATTTTCTTAGATAATCTTTTCCCTGTAAATCGCCTCGTGAGCCGCTTTTTAATCAATAATACTTTTTTAATTCAACTCAATATCCTTTGCATAAAAATAAGAAATAATCTCTCCCCTCTTTGTCTCTGCATACCCTCTTTCTTTGTGTGAATAATTAGAAATATCCACAGAGCCAAAATTTTTAAACTTATTATATATCCGTTCTAATACCTCCAGCTCGGCGTCAGATAAAATCCCCTCTGGCATTTCTTCTTCTGGAATTACCTGATGCTTTTCATAACCATTATCATAAGACACTTCAATATGAGCAATATGATCTGCCGCCATCGTACCAAAAAGGATATCAAAATTTTCAGGTACGGGCCCATATGGCAAATGAACATACCTTACTCCGGATATCGATATCCCGTTTTCCTTATAAAAAATCATATCTGAATAATTTAAAAGTTTCATAGCCTTTGTCTTTAACAGTTCTGAACTTTTGTGCGCAAAAAAGAGAACCATAGCACAGAACCTATCATAGTCAAATGCCCTGTATCCGTTTTCTTCGCATGGCACATTTGTAGAATAATGATTCAAGAACTTTCCTTCTGCACGGTATTCCTCGTTCTGCTCCAAATGACTGACAACGGAAAGTAGTTTCGCTTTCTGGCTTTCTCCAAGTGATATCTCATTCTCTGTAAGATAGGTCCTCATGTTTGCCGGTTTGCGCAGGAAAAGCAGCAAGCTATTATGCGCCTTGTCCTGAACTGATCCATTCTCATATCTGCAGATTGTCTTATCACCCCAATTTAACAGTTTGGCAAAACTTCTCTGGCTAAGTCCATACTGCTCCCGTATCTCCTTAATTTCTTCTGGAAAAAGCAGTTTATGTCTTTTACGGTATTCATTGTATGCCCGAACCAATGTAGCATTATCTAGTTCTTCCGAAAAAAATTCTTCTCCGCACTCGACACACACCAATACCTGTGCATCGACCTCGATAGTTTCTCCACATATATCGTATGTTTCTTTTTTCACAATTATCTTTGTTTCAACTTCTCTTCCACATTCTTCACAATACTTTCTCATCGATGCCATCTCCCTTCCTAAGCAAAATCATCTTCATGAAAACTAAGACACTTAAGAACATCCTCGCCGTTCTCCTGCACAATCTTAACCTTCACATAAAACTGCATCCCATCAATATTCTTTTTAAATTCCCATATATCTCCAGGACGATTCGGATCCAAGTCCTGCTTAGGGCCTTTATAATAATCAGCAACAACCAATCCTAAAATCTCGTTTTTTACATCAGCGATCGTAAGACCATACCGCGCCAATGCCTGCATATTCTTTCTTCTCGGAACAAAATCATATTTTCCTGTGGATAGCAGTCTCTTTACCTCGGAAAGATAAGCTGTAACATCTGATGAACTCGCCTGATTCCTCACCCAGCCACCTCCCTCATACTTTATATTATACCCAAAGTATTTAAATGTCAACAAAAATGCGGTCATATGACCGCATAAAACTCCGGATAATCGTACTCCACGGTATCAATTTTTTCGCCGACCTCTATCACCGTGTCGAGTTCCTCTAAAACTAATTTATTAAAATCCTTTAAGGCGGTCTGCTCATCCAATCAGAGTATGTCAATATAGGACAACAAATTTCTTCCTTACTGCTCTTTATCCTTCCCCCAAATACGGTTTTAACTTTTCTATCAACTCATGTACTTTTGTTCCTGGAGCCGCCTGAGAGGCTGTTTTTCCCTCATTCAACACATCCAGCTTTTTCGCATTTTCAATGGCGGCCTCCATATGCGGACGCAGAATCCAATACATGTCTTTGCGATTCTTTTCATACTCACCTGCCCCAAGTTTCTTTAAGCATTCCGAAAGCTTAGGCCAATATTCCGTTCTGTGAATATCCGCATGCATGAAAGAAAAATGCAATAAAAACCATAATTCTATGCACTGATTTGACCAAATATCATGGAACTGCGTTTCTTCCGTACTATTTTCCTCACATAACTGCAAGACATGGTCTATATGCCCTGCAAATATGGATCCGCCCCATACCTTCCTTCCAGGTACTGTTTATCAAATGCCGCTGTGCTGTTTATTCTCTCATTATCCTCTCGTCGGATTTCATAGAGAGAATAAATCTGGCTGCTGTGCCGTTCATTCAGCGCTGCAAACCATATTTCATCTCTCCTGAATATGGTATTTTTCATTGTAGCCATATCATGGGATGTAAAAAGAAGTTGTGCCCCATATTGATTAATTTTCTTATTTTTGAACATCGATATCACATATCTCAAAAGCTTTGGATGCAATTTTGCATCAAGCTCATCAATGATCACAAGCCTGCCTTCACGCAGTGCAACAAGAATAACCGGAAGCGCCGCAATGAGCTTTTTGGTACCCTCAGATTCGTGATCAAAAGATAACTCATACTTCTCGCCCTCGATTGTCCGTACCGTATATAATTTTTCTTCCTTCTCATCGAACCTGTAATCCTCTACATCAATCCCCATTTCATTTAATAATAGTAAAATCTGGTTCTTGGTTTTGATATCATCCGAAATCATGATCCGCATTTCTGCCGTCGGATTCCCGTAATTGCGGATAATACAGGACTCAAACCACTCCTGGGCTTCCACAATCACAGGAATATTGTAATTGATAGCCAGGAAGGATAAATAGGGCATTCTCCCATTAACCCTGGTATTCACATTCTCCTTGTTCAAAATATTCCCCAAGGTGATTTCTTCCCCTTCCCGGTAAAAAATGTGCGCCGGCTTTTTCCCGCCGATGGTTTTTCGATCTAATGCTTCTGCAGATATTTCATCCTTCCATACCGCCAGATAATACCGATACTCATATTTCTCTGTCCTGAAAAATATTTCAAACTCTGTAGGCTCTTTGCTGGAAACGGCATCAAATAGAAAAGGTTCTGCTACAGTCCTCTGCTGCACAATAATATGACTTCTGGTACTTCCCAGGTCATGGATCGGCTTAACCACCGTCGTGATTAGACAGGATAAGGCTCTGATCAGATTGGTCTTTCCGCCGCCATTAGGTCCATATATAACGCTGACCGGCAAAAGGGCACTGCATTTTTCTTTTGTAATTAAGCTATCCTTAAACTCCGGAATCGCCGCTGCCTGCAAATCAAAGGTAGTTTCTTCCCTATAGGACATAAAATTCTGAAATGAAAACTGGCAAAGCATTTTACCATCTCCTCCATTTTTATTGTGCTCACTATCCACTCATTTATCTATTCATCTTACTCATTCACTATATCACTATTTTATCTATATTTCAACATTTATATTCGATATTCTAAAAAAAATTTTTTATATTCAGTATAAAACTCCATTTGGGAGCTTTCTAAAATGAACCTTCCATTAGTCATCTTATTAGATCCTGACAGCGCCAAATGTCATTTTCAAAAGTTCCATTGCAATCTCTTTACTGCAAAAGCGGGCTTCTCGTCTGCCTTGCCGGGCACGAAATGTGCACGTGGGGCAATGATTCCCTGAAAGATGCCCATAAATACCGCTGTCCTTTAATGACTCAAAAATAACCATTTTTTTATCTCCTCCACTAATCCCCTATCCGCCGGGAGCCAGTCCACGCTGTCAAGCTCCTCTTTCGTAAGCCACTTCGCCGCCTCATGCTCCTTTAAAATCAAGCGCCCGGATTTTACGGCGCAGAGAAAACAGTCCATTGACAAATGAAACTCCGGATAATCGTACTCCACGGTATCAATTTTTTCGCCGACCTCTATCACCGTGTCGAGTTCCTCTTTAATTTCCCGTACAAGGGCCTCCTCCGGCGTCTCGCCCGGCTCAATCTTCCCGCCGGGAAATTCCCATCCCCCCTTGAACTCGCCATACCCTCTGGCGGTTGCAAATATGCGGGTGGGCGCTTTCATATCGTCTGCAATAACAGCAGCCACTACTTTAATAGTTTTCATAATAGTTTCTTTTAGTGTATGTAATACTGTATCAATTAAAAAATTGTCTTAAATAATATCTTAATCTGTCATCTACTGCATAGACATAAGTACCGTTGATTCCTCTTGTCATCAGAGTTATATAAATATTTAAAACAAATCGTCTCATGTCATCTTCACCACTACTCTTAGTAAAATTATCTTTTAGTTCTTTTTTATTAACTGCTATACATTTAGCCTCATCATCATAATAAACTTCTTTGCCAAAAATTACGCCAGCATAATTCAAATCGAATCCTTGTATTTTATGGATACTCAATATCGCACTATCATTACTCTCTTCTATATTTCTTGCCCAATGAAATTTTTTCCCACTTATTACAATATCTTGCTTCATCCCCCACCCTGGTCCAGTAACAACTCTGCACAAATTATCTGTCTCATTCTTCTGTTGGATTATGGCAAAAATATCTTCTACATTATCAACTACCTTAAGTTCATAATCAACTATTTTCTTATACTCTCTTATATTTATATTATATTTTTCTATCACATTCTTTACGTATTCATAATATCCATTTCCACCTTTGCATCTCATTTGTGAAAACAAATCGATATACTTATATAAATGTGGTCTGCATATTATTTTAAAACGCTCTCTGCCTATGTCCGACGCACGAATAGTTTGAAACTCGTCATAAAAAAGTATTTGCATTTTGCTGTGTTTGATAATCCAATCTAATTCAGTAAAATCCTCTTCACTTCCAGTAAATCTATCAGCCATCAAAACTCTATTGATGGCATCAAATTTTTTATACATTTGCACCCCGGATAAATTTTTTCTGCGGTATAGCCTATGCGCTTCATCAACCACCAGAATATCGTACTCTTCCTTTACAACATCCTCTGGTGCTAATACCATTTCATCTGTTAAGCCATCAATACTCTCAAAAATAGTTTTCATAGTATTTCGAAGTTCATTCATAGGAACAACAAAACCAATCTTTTTAATGCCTGCTAACTCCTTACTCCTGTTCCGCAAATAAAAAATCTCACTAGAATCTTCTATTGCATCCCACACTTTTCTGTTCGCTGATATATCAATAATCAGCTTCATCAGATAAACTGCCAAAATAGTCTTTCCTGTTCCTGCTCCTCCCCGAACAATGATTCCTGATTCTTTCTGGTCCTTATTGATCTTCTTGAGTTGTTCAAGAATAACATGCAACGTTCGTTTTTGCTCCGAACTTAACACTTTATAAGGTGAATACTTAAACAATTCCGAATTTTCTATGTTCAGAATACTTCGCCGAACAATACCTCTCTTCATCAATTCAGCCCAGATTGCCTTAAAATCATCAACATAGGCTTCTCTGTAAAAATAATTATGGTCCACAATCCCAGAATTTACATTCGTCAGCATCCTTGTTCCATCAGCGCTCATATACTTAATGAGAAATGATTCTAAATCTAAAATGACAGACTTATTGAATGTCTTATCACTTATCAGACATATTGAAGAGAACTTATTAAACTCTGGTTCTTTTAAATGCTGTTCTGTCCTTCTCGCTGCATTAAGTGTTTCTCCGACATATGCCTTAGTATCACTATAAATGATATAAACAACTGGCCAATTTTCCCCGAATCCCCACTCTTTTATATCGGTTATTCCTCTTTCATCATAAGAAAAATCCACCATCGATATCATATACTTAAATACCTCTCTTAAATTATTTATTATTATTGGTAATCTATTTATATAACTTATTAGCCATAGATAATTTAATATATCATTCCTGCTCAAAAATCTCCGACAACTGCGGTTCCATCTGCTTTATCAGATCCACCACAAGCGCATTGCCCATCATGAACCTTCGTTTCTTTACCGGCATCTCAACTATTTCCCCGTCCACCAGACACTCTTTTGTCCAATCAGACGGAAAGCCTTGGATCCGTTCCATTTCTATCGGTGTCAGAAGCCTTATGTCGCCTGTTTTTTTATCCTTAACAATATGGGTCGATCTGCTGAATGTCCCCTCACTGGTAAGCAATGTTCTAGCTGGCTTGTCATAGGCATCTATCATCGTTACAGGTCCCTCTGAAAATATATATTCGTGACCATTAGCAGCTTTTCTCGGTAATTTTTTAGCCCCCTTTACATATTGCCATGTCTTACGTTCCTGCTCCGAAAGCCTCTTCTCTGTCTCATCACTGTGGTCCACCGCTGGATCCGTATAATAAAGCCTGTCTTTATCTATAAAAAATTGTTTGTCTACTTTGCCATTTTCCATAATATCCCCCAATGTTATCTGTTTGCCTTCATATTGGGGAACCGTCTTTAAGGTATAAATTACCCCATCTTTCATAATTCCTGTATTTTCAAACATAAATGAAAACGTGCTCGAGGACTCTCCTATTTCCTTTGGCAGCTCTTTTGTCCTGATTTCTTTGTCATCTGCTTTTAGCACCGGAAAACTTTTCGCAAAAAAGCCCTCCTCCAAAATAGCCTTTTTCATGGCTCTTTCGCGCCCTTGTGCATCTGGAGTATCACAGTATACGATTTTTTTCTCTATTCTTTTTGAGTATCTGGTATAATTTTTATAGGCAAATATAAACACTCTCCGCCTTCTCTGTTGATATCCATATTCGGCGGCATTAACAACACGCCACTCCACAGTATATCCCAGATCTCTGAAACATGTCAGGATAATTGCAAAATCTCTCCCCCTCTGCTTCGCCGGACTTTTAATCAGCCTGTCCACATTTTCCAGTAGAACAAACGGCGCCCCTTTCACTTCCAGCATATCTCTTATATCCCACCAGAGAACACCCTTTTTCCCTTCCAGTCCCTTAGACGTAGCCAAAGAAGAGGCAACTGAATAATCCTGGCACGGGAACCCCCCGACCAGTAAATTATGATTGGGGACCGCCTCTTTATTTACTATATTGATATCATAATTGGTAGTATCTTCCCCGTTGAGATCTGCACATGTGCCAAAACGATTTATATAACAATCATGAGCCCATTGCACTTTTTTGTCAATCGGCTCCCATTGACTGAACCAGACCGTTTCCCATTTTTCTGGCCTCAATGCATCTTCTATTGTGTCAATGGCGTTCAATCCACAACGGAACCCTCCCACTCCGGCAAACAATTCGCAAACAGTTCTTCTCATGAACCAATCCTCTTTCTAACGTATTGATAATATCATCATAACACATCTGACTAATTTGATCAACCTTTTATTTCTTCCCTGATCTGTTCATATATGTAATTATTATTAAGCCAGAAACACTGTTTCGGATAAGCTCTCCCATCCGGAAGATCATAGGTGTCTTTTGCATTTCTGGCATGTGGTCTGACATGACACACCCTGTTCTCAGATGCTTTCGGAAAGTTATTCCTCATCGAGCCATTAACCATCTCAATCCGAAGTCCATCAATAAGCACTTGCTTTGTGCGTTCCCATACCGATCTCACTTCCTGCTCAAGATCGTTATATGGAATATTCCAGAACTGGCATTCCTGCAATCTCAAAATATTCTCTTTATCAAATTTATAGACCACAAATAAAAATTTAGTCTCCCTCAAATAGTTCCCAAATGTTGAGTTCTCCCAATCTTCCTTAATCAGCTCTTTAAACTTAAAAGTCGGAAATGACATACTTTCCTTAATTTTATCGTTCTTTCCTATCCGTATTGCTTTCACGACCACATTCGCCTTTTCAAATTCCTCTGCATGATTCCCCTTTATTCCCAACATCCTATATGCAAGCATCGCCTCAAGATTCTTCGGTCTTTTCGAATATGTAATATGAAATTCATTGCACAAATCATCAACAGAACTTCCCTGATGTTTGCAAATTTCTCCAACGACATAATCTTCAAAAGAATCTACAATCCTATCAGAAATAATCGGCTCATATGTCTGCTTTCCCGGTACAATATAAGTATTAAGCACATATGTCATATATGAATTTTTAAATGCAAATGCACGCGGTTTTGCTAATTCACTGCTGAACGGCTGCTTCTTTCTATCTTTTGATGTTGCTCCCTTTGGCGCCGCCCCGAGATATAATGTATCTCCTTCTGACAATTCATGCGCTTTCCCATTTCGAATCTTCTCAATAATAAACTCATAATCATGCTTGATAATTTTTACATCCTGTTCTGGTGGTGTGAATAATTTTGCATAATTGATTCTATACTCCAGATTAACAGGAGCCTCCTTCTCATATAAATAATAAACAAGAAGTATAAGGCGGGCTTTGCTCCATAAATGACTGTGTTCAAAGTCCTCTTTGACCACTTTAAAGTAATCAATCATAGTTATAATCAGGCGTTCCTTAGCAGATAATGTTCCATTTTTGTTGATTTTATATGGTGTCACCTTTAATTCCACACCAGCCTCATAAAAATCCGGTCTGGAATCACTATTACACTTATAATGAAAAAACTTTTCTTCGATTAACTGTCCTAAATTTCCTTTATTACGTTTTACACCTTTATCCTCTGAAATACCGTATGTACTTTTTTCTTCAACCGTCACCGCATATGTGGTATCATCTTCATCCCATATCTCTTGAAAACTTTTGCCAATCATTTTCTGTGCGTAATTTTCTATGGATATCGGATCAGTCCGGTCATACTCATCTAAATATTCAATATTCTCCATAACCATCTACCTCTGACATCTTCAAATCAAATATCGTTTCCTCAATAACCTTGATACATTCATCGGTATTCTTTAAAATATCCTTTCCCCAGAAATGGATTACCGTCCACCCCATTAGCAAAAGTTTCTTATCATTCTTTATATCCCGATTTATATTTTCCTGTATCTTTTTCACCCAGTATTCTCCATTATTACCTTTCTGCACTCTGGGTCTTATAACCTCCCAGTCCTTGCCATGAAAAAATTCACTGTCACAAAAAACAGCTATTTTATATTTTGTGATACAAATATCCGGCGTCCCTGGCAGTTCCTTATAATTCTTCCTATAACGATACCCTTTTTCCCACAACGCTTTCCTCAAAGCAATTTCAATTTTTGTATCTTTTCCTCGAATGCGGCTCATATTTTTCCGCCGTTGCTCTGTCACATTTTTAAAGTTTCTTTCACTGCTCTTCATAGCTATCAATACCCAGACCTATCAGCCAGATAGGAGTTTTTATTATTGAAAGATATTCATTGATAACATCTGCTGCCGAACTATATGAGACAGTATTGGCGCTAAGCAGCTTGCTCAGTTCATCATCTGCTGCAACATATATGTAAAAATCTATCCCCGGATTACTATCCGCATCTAAAAGTCTGAAAAGATCCCTATATATTAGCGCCCAATTACCAAATTGTAACTCTCCGACAACTGTAAGGGTATTTTTATCAACTACATAATCGGTGTTGTGATCAACCTTTGAACTAATAGCAGATATTTTGCCCTTCCATTCCTCCTTTTTCTTGCAGCCCATCTTTTTATATAATTCTATTATTTTCGTGTCTCCATTCAGCACACCGATAGCTCCCTGATAGTAATTGTACAGACGGGCCATATTATAGTCCTCATCATATATAGAGAAATCAAAGCCTTCTTTTGTTGTGTGAAAGAACACCCCATTTTCAACATGTGTCTCTCCCTTAATAGATCTTGAATCAAGGCAGCGCCTTAATGCCTTATTCAGACTTCTTGCATCTACTCCATCAAACGCTGGTTTTCCTTTAGGGTGTCGGCGAACGGTCGATATTGTTTCCTCCTGTGATAAAGCCTCACGAATACTCTTCTGAACATCAGGCATAGAATTTAACATAATCTTTCCATTATTAAAGAATTTTTCTTTACTTATCTTAAATTTTACCTTCATATTTCACTCCTTATTTTAACAATATTGTAACTTGAGCCCTCTTCCTATGTCCCGCCCCATCTCAAACACCTACTTATTTATCATAGCACTACAAGTCCATCTTTTCAATATGATTTATCGGAACAATCATTTGTATCACAAAAAAGCTCCCCAAAAACCTCTCGGCCTTTCGGGGAGCTCTCGCTTATTTCAATTCAACGCAGTCTCGGTTTCCGGCGTCACGCCAGCGCCTGAATAATCTTCTTCGGGCACTTCTCCGCGCACTTGCCGCAGCCCTGGCACTTCTCGCCGTCGATGACGGCGATATTGTTCTCCACGGTCACAGCGCCGAACTCGCACTGCTTTACGCAGAGACCGCAGCCGATACAGCCGGCCTTGCACACGCTCATGACCTCCTTGCCCTTATCCTTGGAGTTACACTGAACCGCAAAGGCGGAATCGTAGGGGATCAGGGAGATAACG
>CANRJU010000046.1 GCA_947631075.1 uncultured Lachnospiraceae bacterium | reverse complement strand
GAGCACGGACGCGGCCTCCTGCATGCTTGCCCTGAACGACTTATTTTCTCTGGGACTTAGCAAGCGCCAGCTGATGAAGCGCGGCTTAAAGCTGGGCGCGGACATTCCCTACTGCGTGCTGAAGGGGACGGCGCTCTCCGAGGGAATCGGCGAAAAGCTGTCCACGATTCCCCAGATGCCGGACTGCTCCATTCTCATCTGCAAGCCGGGGATCCATGTTTCGACCAAATTTGTTTACAGCAATCTGATTCCCGCCCACCCGGAGATTGCGGCCATCAAAGAATGTATGATAGAAAATGGAGCCCTGGGCTCTTTGATGAGCGGCAGCGGCCCCACAGTATTCGGCGTCTACGACGATCCGGAAAAGGCAAAGGCCGCCAAGGAAAAGTGTCGGGAGCTGCCCTTCAAGTGCTTTGTCTTTGTCACGGATTTGTACCGATGACGCGCGGTTATATTGGATATTGAAAAACTTTCTACCCCGCATGCCCCGCCGGATTCACCTGCGTATCAGCCTGTAATACATTCTGGCAGTGAGAACATAAACAGCCGAATAAATAAGCGCGAACGCCAGATAACAGCAGATATTGCAGGTGATAAATAATTTCCGGTCGTTCATGCTGAACATCAGCAGAATTTTTCGGATAATCGGCAGCGAAAAGGCGGCGTGCACGCCCGCTGTGATTAGCGGCATGAAAAATACAGTCAGTACCTGTGAGCGTATGGATTTTTTCACTTCATTTTCATCCATGCCGACCTTCTGCATAATTTCAAAACGCTCCTTGTCGTCCATGCCCTCGGAAATTTGCTTATAATAAATAATCAGCACCGTCGCAACGGTAAACATCAATCCGAGATAAATTCCGATAAAAAACAGTCCCCCGTAAAGTCCATATACGCTCATTTTCTGGGATTCGCGACAGGCGCCCATGTAAAAAATATCATTTTTCCCGCAGAACGACCGGAGCTCCCTGTCAATCGATTTGTAAAGCGGAACGGTATCCGCCGCGGACGCGTCCGTGTCCAAAAGACAATAGGATATCAGCGAGCTGGCATTTTTGCCATACACTCTCTTTTGTTTTTTCTCGAGCTCTTTCAGAACGTCCATGTTTTTAACAACGATGCCAAATGTAGATGTGACATCTGAGAGCATCATGCCGTCTGTGAGAAATTTGTCGGTAAATCCGGCAATTTTATATTCCTTATCAAACAGCGTAAAAGAATTTTCGCTGAATAAATTTCCGTTTTTGAAAAAAATAACCTCGTCCTCTGAAAGCGTGATATTTTCCTTAAAATATCGGGCGTATTCTTCAGCCGTAATAAAATTGAGCTCATGTACGTTGTCGATATCGCCCACGCCTGTTTCGGTCGGCGAGCCGACAATAAATTCATTTCCGCCCTTGTAAACGCACGCAAACTGCAGATTTGAATAGGTCGTCATTTTCGTGATGCGGATATTCGATTTTTCCGCCGCCTGCTCCGCTATATTTTCCGCCCTTTTTATTGCGCCCTGCTCCTCCGTATGCAGGCGGAGCTCAATCTGGTGCGGATAGCGGTTTTTGATAATGCTTTCCACGCCGGTCATCAGCGAGGTCGTGGAGGACACCAGGACAAGCACCATCGTGGAGAGAATACAGATATTCGCAAGCCCGACCGCGTTCTGCTTCATGCGGTACATCATGCCCGAAACGCTGATAAAATGCGCCGTCTGGTAATAATAGCTCTTATTATTTTTCAGCATTTTCAAAAACGCGATGCTCACCGCCGAAAAAAGCAGGTAGGTCCCCGCGATAACAAGAAGAACCGCCACGAAAAATAATGTCAGCGCCTTTATCGGATTTTTTACCGTCACTGCAATATAATAGCCGGTTCCCAGGCAGGCAATTCCGAGTATTGCCAAGGGGAATTTCACCCTGGGCTCCTTTTCGCCCGTGTGGCCGCCTTTGAGCAGCTCGACTGGCTTGGAACAGTGGATCAGCCGCACGGAATTGAGAAATATCAGCAAAAAAAGGACGCCAAAAATAATCACCGTATTTTGCACCGACTGCAGGGAAATATAAAACCCGAATGAGAGCTCGGCGTCCATCAGCCTTGCGGCGAGCAGATACATCAATTTATCCAGAATAATTCCGACGACAAGCCCGCCCGCGAGGCTTACCGCGGCGACAAATACGCTCTCGTAAAAATTCACTCTCGCGATATGCCTTTTTTCCATGCCGAGAATATTGAACAGTCCAAATTCCTTTCTCCTGTTTTTCATCAGAAAGCTGTTTGTGTAAAACAGAAAAATAAATGAAAAAATCGCGAGGATATGGCAGCCAAATTCCAGAATATACATCATGGTCGCGCCGCCGAAAACCGTTTCCTCAATTTTTTTATTCATCGACAGCGAATGGAGCATATAGTACATCGCAATGGCGAAAATGCACGTCAGAATATAGGGGACATAGTTCCGCGCATTTTTGCGGATATTTGTCAGCGCAAGCCGGGGATAAATCTGTCCGTTCATGCCTCATCACCCCCTGACGCAAGCAATGTCAGCGTGTCGGAAATTTTTCGGAACATCTCCTCATCTGTGCTGTTTCCCCGATAGATCTGGTGAAAAATCTCGCCGTCCTTGATGAACAGAACGCGCCCGGCGTGACTGGACGCCCTCGCGGAATGTGTTACCATGAGAATCGTCTGCCCCGCCCTGTTCAGCTCCGAAAAAATATTTAACAGGCCGTCTGCCGATTTGGAGTCGAGAGCTCCTGTCGGCTCGTCGGCAAGGATCAGCTTTGGCTCTGTGATAATCGCCCTCGCGACTGCCGCGCGCTGTTTCTGGCCGCCCGACACCTCATAGGGATATTTGTCAAGAATCTGCGAGATACCGAGTTTTTGCGCGATGGGAACGATGCGTTTTTGCATTTCGCCGTGCTTTTTGCCGGACAGAACCAGCGGCAGATAAATATTGTCCCGCAGACTGAATGTATCTAACAGATTAAAGTCCTGAAAGACGAAGCCGAGATTTTCGCGCCGAAAAGCCGAGAGCTCCTTTTCGCTGATTTTCGACATCGGCTTTCCCTCTAACAGCACCTCTCCGCCAGTCGGCCTGTCCAGGGAGGCAAGAATATTCAGCAGGGTAGTTTTTCCCGAGCCGGACTCCCCCATAATTGCCACATATTCGCCGGATTCGACAGAAAAGCTGACATTTGACAGCGCCTGCACCTGATTCCCGCCCAGACGAGTCGTGTAGATTTTTTCGATATTTGCCACATCTAATAATGCCATATGAAATCTCCTTTCAAAATAGGTTCTGTGGAATTATTTCCACCACAATCATATCCGGTTTTTCACGCTCTGAACATTGATTCATGTGACATTTCCCGCCCCTGATGTGACATTTTTGTAAGATAATTATTCGATATTTAATTTATTTTCAGAAAGATCGATATAAAACCGGGAGCCTGTTCCGACCTCTGAATCCGCGTAAATTCTGTGACCGAGCTTCGCGCATACATTTTTGCACAGATACAGTCCGAGCCCCGTAGACTTATTTTCCCTGTGGCCGCTCATGCCCGTGTAGCCCTTTTCAAAAATGCGGGGAAGATCGTCGGGCGAAATGCCAATGCCCGTATCGGAAACCATGATAATCTGATTCTCAAACGAAATTTTCACGCTGCCCGAATAGGTATATTTTACGGCATTGGAGAGAAGCTGCTCTATGACAAAGACAAGCCATTTTTCATCGGTCAGGGCCTGGCCGGACACAGGCTCGTAGAGCAGGCGGATTTTTCTGCGGATAAAAAGCGGCGCATATTTTTTAACGGCGCGCCGGATCATGCTGTCAACGTCATAATATTTTATCACAAAATCATTTACGCTGCTGTCGAGCCGAATGTACTGCAGGGCCATTTCCGCATATTGCTCAATCTTAAAAAGCTCCGCTGAAATCTCGTTATGCGCGTCGGTATCGTCCTCCTGCAAAATCATCTGTATTGCGGAAATCGGCGTCTTGATCTGGTGCACCCAGACAGTAAAATAATCCATGTGGTCCTGCCTGGCGGACTTTAACCGGCTGATTTCTTCCTGTGTGATACGGGAGAGCTTCCCGACCATATCATTCATCAATTTCTGCTGCGCGTCAGCCGTTGCCGGCAGATCGTTTGTCATGAACGGGAGATTTTCATAAATGACGGATAAAAGCTTGTATGTCCTGTGAAATTTTACAAACGACAGAGCCAAATAAATAATTCCGAGAAACAGACACAGCAAAAAAGCGTAGAGCACGGGCTCCGCCGGTATTTTATACAGCGCGAATATCCCCGCGAAAAGCAGTGAAAATACCGCAAAAAGCAGCCCCGTATTTTTATATTTTCGAAGAAATCCAATAAACAGCTTCATTCTATAATATAACCTGCCCCTACCTTAGTTTTGATGAAATCGGAAAGTCCCGCGGCCTCCAGCTTTTTCCGAAGACGGGTGACATTGACCGTCAGCGTATTTTCCTCGACATAGGAGTCGATCTGCCACAGCTCATTCATCAGGCGGTTTCTGCTCACCACCTTGCCCCTGTTTTCCATGAGCGTGCGGAGAATACGAAAATCATTTTTAGTGAGCTCGATGGTCTGCCCGTTAAAGGTCAGCGTCGCGTCGTTGAGATTCAGCACCGCGCCCTTGTGTTCCATGACGGGAATCTGGCTGCCCATGTCGTAGGTGCGGCGCAGCATTGCCTGAATTTTCGCAGTCATGACATTCAAATCCACAGGCTTGGCAATAAAATCATCGCCGCCCATATTCATCGCCATAACGATATTCATATTGTCGGCGGCAGACGAAATAAAAACAACCGGCACCTCGGATATTTTCCTCAGCTCGCCGCACCAGTGATAGCCGTTGAAAAACGGCAGCATAATGTCTAACAGGACGATATGCGGGTTAAACTCCGTAAATTCTCCGACAATATCGTGGAATTTCTCGCAGCATTTTACAGCGTATCCCCATTTCTCCAGATGCTTTTTCATAAGCGAGGAAATCACTCGGTCGTCCTCGACGATATATATTTTATACATTTTCTTTGCGCCCTTCCTTCCGCGATAGCCCTCACAATCCCATCTGTTTTAATGTTTATTTATACACCTATATCAAGTGTAGCATAATTCCATATAAATGTAAAGAAATCAAATTATATCACATTCCCCCTTCGATTAACAGACAGATGTTAAATTTCTGCCAATTACCTGATTCCACTTGTAAATATTTTGAAAATAGATTATAATATTATAAAAGTTTAGGGAAACGGATAATATTCCAATAGGGAGAAAGGAGAAACATGGAAGAAATGAACATGCAGGAAAACGCAAGATTGGTTTTGGGTTTGCGGGCAGCCGGATGGAGCGAGAAAAAAATCAATGATTTTATCCTCTACATCGAAACAGGCGAAGAAATTTACAAGCCGGAACCAGACACAAAATCTGAATAATTCAGTCTCACGCAAAACCAAAGGGGCGGCCAAGCGCCGCCCCACAATGTCAAATTTGTCTAGCACAAGTTTGTGTCGTTTTACGCCCCAAAATTCTAACTCAAACTACATGATGTATTCCTATTAAGAATCAAATTTGTCAATATTCAATTCATTTATTTCATCAAGAACGCCGCAACTTTACATTCCCCCTCAATCGAAGTATAATAATATCAGTTTTAGAGACTTTTAGGAGGATCATTATGGAATACGAAGAAAAAACAGAGAAACACAGTGTCAGGGATTTCTTTCAAAATCTGCTGGACATGCGGAGCGACATGCTGTCCTACGAGGAGCTCCACGACATGATGAAGGAAAATATTGTTATCCGCGGCGCCAATATGTGGATTCTGATGATGGCGATACTGATTGCCTCGATCGGGCTGAATGTCAACTCCACCGCGGTGATTATCGGCGCCATGCTGATTTCTCCGCTCATGGGAGGAATCCTCACGATGGGGTATTCGCTCACCACCCGCGACCTGCCGCTGCTCCGGCAGGCGGCCACCTGCTTTATCACCCAGGTAATCATCAGCCTGATTGCCTCTACCGCGTATTTTACGCTCTCCCCGCTCACGACGGCGACGGAGGAAATGATTGCGAGGACCAGCCCCACGGTGTGGGACGTGCTGATTGCACTGTTCGGCGGTATTGCGGGAAGTATTGGAAATACGAGGAAGAAGGCGAGCAATGTTATCCCGGGCGTGGCGATTGCCACGGCGCTGATGCCGCCGCTGTGCACGGTGGGGTACGGTATCGCGTCCGGACAGCCCAAATTTGTCTGGGGAGCGCTGTATCTTTTCGTCATCAACACGATGTTCATTGGGCTGTCGGCGGTGATTGTGACAAAGCTCCTTGGCGTGCCGTGCCTGCGGGAGCTGGATGAGAGAAGGCGCAAACGGGCCAACCGCATTGTGACGATTCTGATTCTCGTCATCGTGGTTCCCAGTATTCTGACTGGGGCGATTACCGTTTACCGGTCTGTTCTGGATAATAATGTGTCCAATTATCTGGGGCATGAATTTTCTTTTGAAAATACACAGGTGGTACAGAGCAGCGTGGACAATGAAAAAAGGCAGATATCTGTTTCTCTGGTGGGCGAGCCGCTTTCAGATGACAGGATTCAGGATTTGCAGGATAAAATGTCCGATTACAGCCTGGATTCCTACGAGCTTCACATAACGCAGAACAGCGCAAATGGAGATGCGGGCATAAATTACGCCGCGATTTCCGAAAAGACGGAGGCGGTCTTTACAAAATTAAAGGATGTTCACTGCGGCGTCTTGGAGGGAGCGGGTGGAGAATTTCTGCTCATGATGGGAAATGCGCAGGAGCCCTTGTCCGGTGATGAGAAAAAGGCCGTGGAGAATTTTCTGCGGGCGGAGAGCCGGATTTCAGAGATACGGCTCCAGATCAGCCAATAGATATGCGCGCGGCCTCCCTGCATTTTTGAATAAAATTTTATTTTTGGTCAAAGATGTTAGTGAGAAATCATATTTTCGGAGCGGCGGCTCCGACAGATGGGAGGCAGCAGAGCAATCATGGGAAATAAAAAACATATATGGCAGGAGAGAAAACATATACTGTTACTATCGGCGGTGGCGCTTGGGCTTGTGGTCACGGGCGTATTGATGAATCTGTACGGGGAGGCCACGAAGGGGCAGGCGCACCAGCGCGCCATCGCGGAGGAAATTATCCGCCTGCACGTCATCGCGAACAGCGACAGCGATGAGGACCAGCAGCTAAAGCTCAAGGTAAAAGAGACGATTGTGACATATCTGCGCGGCGAGATGAAGGACGCGTCGACGGTGGGGGAGGCGAGGCAGGCCATCCGGGACAATCTGCCGGAAATTGAGCAGATCGCGCGGGAGAAAATGCAGGAGGAGGGCTACGATTACGATGCGGACGCCTCGCTGGGGGAGAGCTATTTTCCGGTAAAGGAATACGGGGATATGACATTTCCGGCGGGAAATTATGAGGCGCTGCGGGTGAAGCTGGGCGAGAGCCGGGGGCGTAACTGGTGGTGTGTCATGTATCCCACGCTCTGCTTTGTGGACGCCGCGTATGAGACGGTGCCGGATTCCTCGAAAGAAAAATTAAAGGCGTCTCTCACGGAGGAGGATTATGACGCGCTGCTGGGAAAAGAGGGAGAAGTGGCGTATTCGTTCCGAATCTGGGAGTGGCTGCAGGAAATTTGGAATTAACCTTGAATTTAAGCGCCTGTCATGGTAAAGTAATAGTGGTGCAGAGGGCGTACTGCGCCCTTAAAAAATTGAGGCAGATATTGCGGAATGGGGGAACCATGAAAAAGCAGATAGCGGTTATTTTTGGCGGCCAGTCGTCGGAGCACGACGTATCCTGCGTCTCGGCGGCCAATGTAATAGATGGATTGAACACAGACAAATACGAGATACATAGAATCGGCATTACCAAAGAGGGACACTGGCTGTATGTGGACGAAACGAGCCAGATCCGGGACGGGAGCTGGCGGGACAGCGCGGTGACGGCTGTGATATCGCCGGACCGAAAGACGGGGGGACTGCTAAAGATACAGGGAGACCGGGTCGAGAGGGTTTCCGTGGATGTGGCGTTTCCGGTCCTGCACGGGCTTTACGGCGAGGACGGCACGATACAAGGGCTCTTTGAGCTGGCGGGTATCCCGTATGTGGGCTGCGGCGTCCTGGCGTCGGCGGCGAGCATGGATAAGATTTCCACGAAGATTTTCGCGGCGCGCACCGGCGTGCGGCAGGCGAGATATGTCACGGACACGGCGAAGAATCTGTCCGGCATAGAAAAGACAATGGACGCGGTGGAGAAAGAGCTCGGATATCCGGTTTTTGTAAAGCCGTCCAACGCGGGTTCTTCCCAGGGTGTCAGCAAGGCGCGTGACCGGGCGGAGCTGGAGGCGGCGATCCGGCTGGCAAAGCAGCACGACCGCCGTGTTCTGATCGAGGAAAATATCGTGGGACGGGAGATTGAGTGCGCGGTCCTGGGCGGCGAGAGGGCGGAGGCGTCCGTCGTGGGCGAGATTCTGGCGGCTGCGGAATTTTACGATTACGACGCCAAGTATAACAACGCCGACTCCCAGACGGTCATCAACCCGGATTTGCCGGAGGAAACGAAGGAGCAGATCCGCCGGAGCGCGCTGGCAGTATTTAAGGCCGTGGACGGCTTCGGGCTGTCCCGGGTGGATTTTTTTGTGGAAAATGAGACGGGCGAGGTGGTCTTTAACGAGATCAACACGCTGCCGGGATTTACCAATATCAGCATGTATCCCATGCTGTGGAAGGCAATGGGGGTCGAACTCACAGAGCTTTTGGACCGCCTGATCGAACTTGCGTTTATGAGATAAAATCGCTCAGAAATGGAGAATGATTATGGTAGAAGAGGTTAAAATCAAAGTACGGGGAGTGCAGGCTCAGGGAAATAACAGGGAGGAGCCGCTTGAGGTGGTTTCGGTGGGACAGAGATACGAGCAGGACGGTTTTACCTGTATCACATACGATGAAGTGGTGGATGAGGACGAGACGGGGGTTGTCTCTGTTGTGAAAAATCTTCTCAAGGTCCGTGACGATCAGATTGAAGTGATCAAGAAGGGACCGGGAGAGAGCCACATGGTATTTGTGCCGGGGCAGACCACATTCACATATTATTCAACACCAGTGGGAGAGCTTGAAGTGGGCATTTACACCCAGCATATAGAAAAGATAAATAAAGACAGTGGCTTTGATCTGAAGCTGCAGTACGATCTTGAGATGAACCAGACGTTTATCTCAAGGTGCAACGTGGATATAGCGGTGGAGAATTGATTTTTTCAAAATAAAAACAGGGAGTGGACGCCATGGAATTTCATTTTACGAAAATGCACGGGACGGGCAATGATTATGTATATGTAAATCTTTTTGAAGAAAAAATTCCGGATCCGGAGAAGTTAGCGATTCAGGTCAGCGACCGTCATTTTGGCATCGGCTCGGACGGGCTGATTCTCATCGCGCCATCCGAGAAGGCGGACTGCCGGATGATTATGTACAACGTGGACGGCTCGGAGGGAGCCATGTGCGGCAACGGCATCCGGTGCGTGGCCAAGTACGCGTATGAACACGGGATTGCGAAAAATACGCATATGACGGTGGAGACAAAGAGCGGCATCAAGACGCTGGACCTCACGGTCGAAGGTGAAAAAGTCGTCTATGTCCGCGTCAGTATGGGGCAGGCCATTTTAAAGCCGGAACAGATTCCGGTGAAGGCGGAAGGGGACAGCTTTGTGGCGCAGCCTCTTGTGGTAGATGGAAAAGAATATACAGTGACATGTGTGTCGATGGGAAACCCCCACTGCGTTGTTTTTACAGAGGGCATCGACGAGCTGGATCTGGAGAAAATCGGGCCGAAATTTGAGAATCATGAGATGTTTCCGGATCGGATCAACACGGAATTTGTGGAGGTCATCGATTCTCATACGCTCCGCATGAGAGTGTGGGAGAGAGGCTCCGGCGAGACGATTTCCTGCGGGACGGGTACCTGCGCGGTCACAGTGGCGGCCGTGCTCAATGGACACTGTCAACGAGGCGAGGAAATCGAGGTTCAGGTACGGGGCGGAAGCCTGTTCGATACATACACCGAGAGCGGCGAGGTACTGATGAAGGGACCGGCGGAAACTGTATTTGAGGGAGCAATGATGTCAGAATGAGATTTATCGGTATAGATCAGGCGAAGCCGGGCATGGACATTGGAAAGACGATATATGACGAGGGTGGGCGAGTCCTCGTTAATTATCGTGTCAAATTGACGGCGGGCCTGATTGACCGGATGAAAAAGCTGGGGCTCTCCGGGTTTTATATTGATGATGAATTTTCCAAGGATATTGATATACAGCCGCTCTTAGACGAAAGACTGGAGCGGCGGGCGTTTCAGGTCCTTCACGACATGGATGTGGACGCGGCGTTAGATGTGGCCAGCGAGATCACGGAGGAACTCTGCCAGAGCAGCGATATCAGCGTCAACCTCATTGGCCTGCGCACGGACTCCGACTACACCTACAAGCACTCGGTCAGCGTGGCGAGCCTTTCTGTGCTGATTGGCCTCCGGCTGGGCCTGAACAAAAATATGCTGCGGGAGACGGCGTCGGCGGGGCTTCTCCACGATATCGGCAAGCCGCAGATGCCCAAGGAGATTCTCAACAAGCCGGGCCCGCTCACCGACAAGGAGTACGAGCTTGTCAAGACCCACTCCCAAAAGGGTTATGAGATTCTGAGGGACAATATCGCCATCAGTTCCAAGGTCAAAATGGGCGTGTACATGCACCATGAAAATATGAATGGCACCGGCTATCCCACGGGATCGTCCGGAGATCAGATTTATCAGCTGGCACGGATTATCCATGTGGCGGACGTGTACGACGCCATGACCAACCGGCGCCCGTATCGGAGGGCGCTGCCGCCCAGCGCCGCGCTGGATTACCTCAACGCCAACGCGGGCAAGCTCTTTGACAGGGAGTGCGTCAAGGCTTTTGTCAACTATATTCCCCTTTATCCGAAGGGGCGCAACGTCATTCTCTCCGACGGCGACGTCGCGGTCGTGGTGGAAAACCGCAAGAAGCACACGCAGTATCCCATCGTCCGGCGGCTGTCCGACGGACACCTTGTGGATCTGTCCCACTACGCGGAGGAGGATTTAAAAATCATAGGATTTGAAAAAGCATAAAAATTGGGCGGCAGCTATAAACTGTCGCCCGCTGTAAGTAGTCATTCTTAGAGCATTTACGCATTTGTTATGTCTTATTTGTTCATGTTCATTGCCTTTAGCTTGGCCTTCTGCCAGAGGCTCATCTTTTCCGGCGGCGCTTCTAAGACGCCGCGTCCCTTCACGCCCATAATGTAAATGCCGCTGATTACGACCTTTAACTCCTTTTTGACCGGCAGCTGCATGAAAATCTTTTCATCACACATCAGAGACATAATCTTGGGTCCTACCTTGGCCTTCACGATAGGCACCTTGGAGCCGCGCAGGTACTTGGGCGTGTTCTCCAGGACGACCTTGGGCAGTCCCGCGTCTTTTAGCTTCATCCGCTTCTTATCAATAACAAGAATCGAGGCGACCTGAGAGGCGGCCTGCATCTGCGCCTGGGACTCGTCCTGCTTTTTCTGCAGCTTTTTGCCGACGAAATACATCACGACCATCAGTATGACCAGAACGATGGCGATGATTCCCAGAACAATAAGAACTGTTTTCATGTAATTCCTCCATTCTGGAGCGCATCAGCGTGATTTTTCACACTGTTCTCTCTCCTGACTTTGCTAACGAGCGCCACGGGACAATAAATGTCCCCGGACACCACAACGTATATTCTACCATTAAAAAGGGAAAAAGGGAACCATTATTTTTACAGAAACCAGTTTTGAAACAGATTTCTCGAATAGCTGTTTAAAATTTTTCAAGCAGTTGTTTCAAAATAGTTGTTTCAAAATAAAAACGGTTCGCTAAATGGCCTGCCCTTTCTGATACATATCCGCGACGATGTCCCGGACGTAGCTTCCCAGGTGCTTTTTGGTCTCCTTGTCCAGCTTGTCGGGATAAATGGGTTTTCCATATTCGATGCGGATATTTCCCTTGTGAATCCAGGGGAGGCTGTTCTCAAAAATTTCCTCCGTGCCGTGCAGGCACACCGGGACAATCGGACATCCGCTTTTCGTGGAAATCTTCATGCTGCCCTCCTTGAAATCCAGCAGGGTGTCGGTGGCGTTTCTTGTGCCCTCCGGCGCGATGTAGATGGAATACCCCTCTTTGACAAGGCCGATGGCGTTCAGGATAATCGAGAGGTTCTGCTTGACGTCGCCCCGGTCCATGAACTGGCAGTTGAGAAAATACATCCACTGCGCGATGCAGGGCATTTTCTTAATGCTGATTTTGGAGACAAAGGCCGTCTGAGTGGGCACCGTGGCGTAGGCGAGCACGATGTCGTAAAAGCCGCGGTGGTTGGCCGCGTACATGACGGGGGTGTCCGTCGGGATATTTTCCACGCCCACGATCGTCTTTTTGCAGCCGGAAATCCACATCACAAGATTGAATACGGCGCGCACAATGGTCTGCGCGGTTTTTGCCGCCGCCATCGGACTGATCAGGCGGATCAAAAATTCCACCAGGTACATCGGAATGCTCAAAATCGCGATGATCACATACAGAATCAGAATAATGATTGTTCTCATAAAATCCTCCTATTCGAGAGCGCAGAGACAGAAGTACGAGCAAAAAGCAGCATAGCCATTTTTGCTGTGTACATCAGTATGTCCCCTCTGCCCGCTTTTGCGCTAACGGTCTTTTTTCTTCTTTTTCTCTCCGGAAATGGAGGAGCCGGAAACGGAATCGTGCTTTACCTTGCCTGGCTCCTCCACGTCGATGCCGGTCTTTTCATCCTTGGGTTTCGCGACGCCGTAAAATTCCTCCAGCGTCAGCTTGTGCTTGTAGAGGTAGGTAGCGACGGTCACTCCCACATAGCGGATGTGCCAGGGCTCATAGCGATAGCCCGTAATCTCGGACTTGCCGTCCGGGTAGCGAATGATATAGCCGTATTTGTGGGCGTTTTTGGCGACCCATTTTCCCTCTCTTGTGTTGGCAAAATTTTTGTCCAGCAAAAAGTTCACCGAGCGGGCGGATATGTCAATGGTCAGTCCCGTCTGGTGCTCGCTGCTTCCGGGCTTCGCAGACACGGTGTCCGTGGTGGCGTGGCCGTAC
>CANRJU010000045.1 GCA_947631075.1 uncultured Lachnospiraceae bacterium | reverse complement strand
GCACGTCTCTCCCCATAGCTTTGCTTCTCTCAGGTCGTATCGTCGGGAGGCGATATTTTGCCTTCCCCGGCCCTCCAGCACCTGTAGCTCATTCCCCCTCACCCGGAATTTCACCTCGTATCCGGCAAAATTCATGCCGTACACCCGCTCCGGATCTCTCTGATAGGACGGGCGCGGATCCTCCGCCAGTACTTTTTTCAGAGCCTCTCTCTTTTCCGCCGGCATTCCGGGACACGCATCTTCCGGAAATGCCACCTCCAGATACTTCCTCTGCACCGAATCCGCGAATCCGCCTAGGGCCTCCGGGTGGCTGTCCGCATAGGGCAGATAGGGCTTGATATCCAGAATGGGAGTTCCGTCCATGAGATCCGCCCCCGCCACGCGCAGAACCGGCCCCCGCTCTCCATCCTGTTCCACCCGCAAAAGCTTCACGGAGGACAGGCCAATTTCATTGGGACGAAACGGCGAGCGGGTGGCAAACACCCCCATCCTCTCATTCCCGCCGAGCCTGGGCGGCCTCACCGTGGGGGACCACTCCTCCCTGACGCTTGCGGAAAAGAGCCAGATCAGCCAGATATGGGAAAATTCTTCCAATCCCCGCAGCGCGTCGGGATTTCGGTACTCCGGCTCAAAGACAATCTCCGCCTCCAGCTCCTCCACCAGACCGCTCTGACGCGGGATTCCGAACTTTTCCTTAAAATCGCTGTGAATGCGGGCGATGACTTTCATCGGCGGAATCGGATTCATCATGGCGGCCTCCTCTCACTCATAAACCGGGCCTGACCGGTTTTTACCGCAAAAAGCCCGGGGAAGCAAGTCCCCAGGGCTTTTTGTTATGCTTAATCTCCATGCCTTCCGGCACAGCTATACTATTTCTTACAGGTGCCACTCCCAGTCGCGTACTTCCGGAAGATCCTGGCCGTACTCCGCGATATACTGCTTGTGCTCAACCAGCTTGTCGTTCATCTGCTGGATCAGGAAGGATCCCTTATTGCCCAGCTGCGGCAGATGCATAATCGCATCTTTCACAAGGTTGAAGCGGTCGATCTCGTTCTGCACTCTCATGTCGAACGGAGTCGTGATAGTGCCCTCCTCCAGATATCCGTGAACGGAGAAGTTCTTGTTGTGGCGCTCATGTGTCAGCTCGTGAATCAGCGTCGGATATCCGTGGAACGCGAAAATTACCGGCGTATCCTTCGTGAACAGAGCGTCGTACTCGCGGTCGGACAGTCCGTGCGGATGCTTGGTGTCAGACTCCAGCTTGAACAGGTCGACTACGTTGACAACGCGAATCTTCAGATCCGGCATTGCGTCGCGCAGAATCGTAGTAGCAGCCAATGTCTCCAGTGTAGGCGTATCGCCGCAGCATGCCATGACAAGATCCGGCTCCTCGTTCTGATCGTTGCTTGCCCACTCCCATACGCCGATACCCTGCGTACAGTGCTTTACAGCCTGCTCCATAGACAGCCACTGGCAGCTCGGATGCTTGGATGCCACAATAGCATTGACATAGTTCTTGCTCTTGATGCAGTGGTCGAAGCAGGAGAGCAGACAGTTAGCGTCCGGCGGCAGATACATGCGGACAACGTCTGCCTTTTTATTGGCAATATGGTCTAAGAATCCCGGATCCTGATGTGTGAATCCGTTGTGATCCTGCTGCCATACGTTGGACGTCAGGATAAAGTTCAAAGACGCGATCGGCTGTCTCCAGGAGAGCTGGTTGGTAACCTTCAGCCATTTCGCGTGCTGAGCGGCCATGGAGTCCACGATACGGATAAATGCCTCGTAGCTTGCGAAGAATCCATGACGTCCGGTGAGAAGGTATCCCTCTAACCATCCCTCGCACATATGCT
Organism: uncultured Lachnospiraceae bacterium; assembly: GCA_947631075.1. Classification (GTDB taxonomy): domain Bacteria; phylum Bacillota; class Clostridia; order Lachnospirales; family Lachnospiraceae; genus Eubacterium_F. The sequence goes on along the minus strand of CANRJU010000045.1, from coordinate 11,460 downwards.
CGGAGAGCATTGCGTCCATGATGCGTCCATCCTGTGCCAGATGGTCGTCATTGTCGTACATCTCGGCATTCCATGCGCGGTTCTGCACATCGAACGCGTAGTACATGCGGTTGGACATGGACTCATCCGGTCCGAACATACGGAAGTTTTTATTTTCCTTATTCAGTGTAAAGATATCGCGGATATAAGCGCCTAACTCGATCATATCCTGCGCCTTTGTCTTTCCGGGAACTACGTCACTTACGCCGTAATCGCGGAAATCCGGGAGACGAAGGTCTTTCAGCAGAAGCCCTCCGTTGGCGTGCGGGTTGGATCCCATGCGGGCATTTCCCTTCGGGGTGAGCTCAGCGATCTCAGGCTTAATGCGGCCCTCCTCATCAAAGAGCTCCTCCGGCTTGTAGCTCAAGAGCCACTCCTTCAGCTGATCCAGATGCTCCGGCTTCTCCATGGACATCGGAACCTGATGAGCGCGGAAGGATCCCTCGATCTGATCTCCGTCTACTACCTTCGGTCCGGTCCATCCCTTAGGAGTGCGGAGAACAATCATCGGCCATTTCGGTCTTGTGGCGTCGTTGTTCTCGCGGGCGTTCTTCTGAATGGCCTTGATGCTCTCAATGGCCTTGTCCATAGCCTCTGCCATCAGCCTGTGCATGGTCATCGGATCGTCGCCCTCTACAAAAATCGGCTCCCAGCCGCAGCCCTTGAAGAAGTGCTCTACCTCCTCGTGGGAGAGACGGGCAAATACAGTCGGGTTGCTGATCTTGTAACCGTTCATGTGAAGGATCGGAAGAACCGCTCCGTCGTTAATCGGATTCAGGAACTTGTTGGAGTGCCAGGACGTAGCAAGCGGTCCTGTCTCCGCCTCACCGTCGCCGACTACAGCAACCGCAATCAGATCCGGGTTGTCAAATACAGCTCCAAACGCGTGAGCGATGGAATAGCCCAGCTCACCGCCCTCATTGATCGAGCCCGGCGTCTCCGGCGCGCAGTGGCTCGGAACTCCACTTGGGAAGGAGAACTGCTTGAACATCTTCTTCATACCTTCTTCATCCTGGCTGATGTTCGGGTATACCTCGCTGTATGTACCCTCCAGATAGGTGTTGGCAATCTGGAAGTTTCCGCCGTGACCAGGACCGGAAAGATAAATCATATCCAGATCGTACCGCTTGATCACGCGGTTGCAGTGGGTCCAGACAAAGTTCTGTCCGGGAACCGTTCCCCAGTGTCCTACAATTTTCTTCTTGATGTGCTCCATTGTCAGCGGCTTGCGCAGCAAAGGATTGTCCAGCAGATATAACTGTCCTGCTGACAGATAGTTGGCAGCGCGCCAGTATGCGTTCATCTTCTCAAGCATCTCGTCGCACAATGGCTGCTTCTCAAGGCAAGTATTTTCGCTCATAATAAACTCCTTTCGATATTTTTTCATAGCGATATGAAATGATACTTCTATTATATAAGTAATCGGAAATTTATTCAATCATTTTTTTCTCTTATGACATATTTTTGTCAGAAATCCTTAACATCTATGATTGTATATTCCGAATGCTTCTGCGTGCGGATCGGATAGCCCCAGCCCGCCACTCCGGCCGAGACCACGGCGTCCATATCGCCGAATTTCTCGTGGCCGTAGTACAGGTCGCTGGTGTGGAACCACTTCATCACATATCCGGACGGGAAAAGCTGTCCCGCGTGGGTGTGGCCGGACAGAATCAGATCCACCTGCGCCGCCTCATTCTCCGCGTACTCCACCGGCTGGTGGTCCGCCATGATGATGTAGTCGGACATGTCCGCTCCCGCCAGAATCTCGCTTACGGATTTCCTGTTCCTCATGCCAGAGTAATCCTCGCGGCCCGCGATCGTAACTCCCTCCGCCACCTTCACGCACTCGTCCTTTAACACGACAATTCCGTTTTCTACTATTGTATCCTCCAATTCCTGGGGCGTAAAATACGGGCTGTCCGTGTAGGTCTGGCGGTCGTGGTTGCCGTAGACATAATACACGCCGTAAGTGGACTCCAGCCTGCCGAACTCCGAAAAAATCTCCTTCATCTGCTCCTTTGTGGTGCTCTCATCCACAATGTCGCCGCCTAACACCACCAGATCCGGCTCCAGGGCGTCCATCCGGCTCTTTAACTCCCGAAGCGTATCCCCCTCGAAAATCGTCCCGTAGTGGGAATCCGTGATCAGAAGAATCCGGAAGCCATTCTCCGACCCGGTATCCGGCAGGCTTTTCTCGGTCTGAACGGTGTAAAAGGTCTCACGCACATCCCGGATATTGTAATACCCATAGACAAAAATAACCGCCGTGATCAAAAACGGCACAAGCAGGCTCTTGAAAATTATGTCCCAGTATTTGTGGGGAGCCCCCTTTGTCTTCTTTTTTATAATGAAGTTAATCAGCTCCATCACGAGGGCCGCAGCCATGATATGCACTAATACTACTCCTGTAGTAGTAAACAGATTGCTGCTGAGCGCCCCCAGCGCGAAGGATATGACCCACAAAAGAATCTTCACCGGCAGCTTCAGCTTCCACTTGGGAAACAGAAGCGACAAAAGACGGCGAATCAGCACATTGTAATAGATGACCGCGACGATGGCGCAGATCACTTCCACCACTGCCATAATGACCCACAACATAACTCTCTTATGCCTCCTCACAGATACATTTTCTTGCCACTATATTGCCTGGCAAAAAATTACTTTTTCCACTCCAGCAGAAATTCCTTTTCCCCCGTGCTCTCCTCCGTGCGCTCGGACTGAACCTTAAAGCCCTCTCTCATATAGAAGCGGACGCCGCGGACATTCTTCTGGTAGACGGCGACTGACATGCTCTCCTCGCCCCGCCGCATCCGCGCGAGAAGCGCCTTCCCGATGCCCTTCCCCCGGTACTCCTCCCGCAGGAATATGCCGATGAGAAATCCCTGCATGGCTCCCCCAAATCCCTGTATCTTTCCGTCCTCCTCCCACACATAGACGTCTGCCAATTGAAGTACCCTCTGTATTTCCGTGAAATTTTTATTCCAGTATTTTTTAGAAATGAAGTCATGCGCCTGCAGATTGCTGATCAGCCAGATCTCCATCACCTCGTCCAAATCCCCTTTTCGGAACTCTCTCACCATGCTAAATCCCCCCATTCCGGAGCACCCGCGCGCCCCTCTTGCACAAATTATTGCGGGTTTCAAATCCATGCTTCTTCATACAAGCATGAAAATTACGGTCTTGAAACCCTTATTATAAATATTATAATTCAGGGAAGATTATCATGTCAATTATGAAGAAATAAAGATACTGTGAACTTTCTGAACAAATAAAAAGTCCCGCGGTACCTGAATAAACAGTCTCCCGCAGGACTCAGTCCATATCTCGCGTCTTCAACTCATCTCAACTTCTTTCATCATCTACGCATGACCTCTTTTCTGCAACTGGCACACCATAATGTACTCTCTGGGGTTCTCATCCGCAACCTCAAAGCCAAGATTCTTATACATCCTTACGGCATAATTGGACTTGTTCACAAAAGCTGACGTCCTCTCGTGCCCTGCCATCCTCAGGCAAGTGAGCATCTCCCAGACGAGCCGGGTCCCGATCCCCTGACCGCGATGCTCCCTCTGAAGGGAAACTGCCAGCTCCGGCGTGTCGCCGTCCAAACTGCCATATCCATCGTCCGTGTTGCGTACCCACACGGCCCCTACTACCTGACCGCGCATCTCCGCGCACAGGCACTGGTCGCTGTTGAGGTTTCCGAAATTCTCCAGATACAGCCGCTGCTTCGGCTCCTTCAGGATGGACCGCGGCAACTGGATCTGCTCCTCGTCCTGCTGTACCGCGTCATAAAGGAAATTCTCCAGCATTGGGTACTCCGTCTGCCTCATCTTCCGAATCACACAACTCATGACACCGCCCCCAATTCTCACAAAAACCGCTGACGGACCGCCTCCTGGCAACTATCCCCAATACCGGGCCAAAACACGCTCCATCAGTACCTTCCTTATCCTTAAACCACATTATATAGGATTCTTTTGTAATATGCAAGCGGAATTTTAATTTTTTTTAACATTTTTGTAATTTTCCCCAACAGATATTAACTCTTAATTAAATTAGAATTACAACTCACACATTTTCGTTCATATTTGCCAGCTTTGCCGCCTGATCTGCCGCAATCAGACTGTTCAGCAGCTCGTCCAAATCTCCGCCTATAATGGAGTCGAGCTTGTGCAGCGTGAGCTTGATCCGGTGGTCGGTCACCCGCCCCTGAGGATAATTGTAAGTGCGTATCTTTTCCGAGCGGTCGCCGGTGCCGATCTGGCTCCTTCTGGCCTCTGCCTCCGCGTCGTGGGCCTTGGCCCGCTCCAGCTCATACAGTCTGGCCCGCAGCACTTTCAGCGCCTTGTCTTTATTTTTCAACTGGGACTTCTCGTCCTGGCAGGAAATCACGATTCCCGTCGGGATATGGGTCAGCCGGACGGCGGAATCCGTCGTGTTGACGCACTGGCCGCCGTTGCCGGAGGCGCGGAACACGTCGAACTTGCAGTCGTTCATGTCCAGCTCCACCTCTACCTCCTCCACCTCAGGCATGATCGCCACCGTCGCCGTGGAGGTGTGGATCCGCCCGCCGGATTCCGTGGCGGGAATCCGCTGCACCCGGTGCACGCCGCTCTCGTACTTGAGCTTGGAGTAAGCGCCCAGGCCATTGATCATAAATACGATCTCCTTGAAACCGCCGATGCCGTTTTCATTGGAATTCATGGTATCGATTTTCCACCGGTTACTCTCCGCGAACCTGCTGTACATCCGGTAGAGATCCGCCGCAAAAAGAGCCGCCTCGTCTCCGCCGGCCCCTGCCCGGATCTCCACAATCACGTTCTTGTCATCGTTGGGATCTTTCGGCAGAAGAAGAATCCGCAGGTCATTTTCAATCCCCTCGATCTGCCCCCGGCAGTCGCTCAGTTCTTCCTTGGCCAGCTCCCGGAGCTCCTCGTCCGTCTCCTCCTCCAGCATGGCAAGGCTGTCCTCAATCCCCGCTTTTACGGTCTTGTATTCTTTATATTTTTCTACAATGGGCTCCAGATCCGCCTGCTCCTTCATCAATCTCTGGTAACGGGGCTGGTCGTTCAGCACTTCCGGTTCGCTCAGCTCTTTCAGCACTTCCTCATAGCGGAACAGAATATCCTCCAATTTGTCAAACATTTCAGCTCACTCCTCCTATCCGGCGCTTTCCCTGGACAATCCGGTCCAGTCCCGCCAGATCCTTTTTAATTTCCACCTGGGAAAAACCCGCCTGCTCCATCAGCCGTCCCACGGCCTCTCCCTGATCCGATCCGATCTCGAAATGCAGCGTTCCCTCCGGGCGCAGAAAATCCCGGCAATTTCCCAGAATTCTCCGATAAAAAAACAGGCCGTCCTCTTTTCCATCCAACGCCTCCCGCGGTTCGTGATCTCTCACCTCCGGCATCAGCGTCTCCACGACGAAAGACGCGATATAGGGCGGATTGGATACAATCTGGTCAAAGGAGCCCCTCACATTTTGAAACAGGTCGCTTTGCACGACCGTCACTGCCGCTCGGTTGAGCGCCGCGTTTTTCTCCGCCACCTGAACCGCCCCCTCCGAGACGTCCGACAGCGTCACGGAACGGCAGCCGCCCAGCACGGCCAGGCTGATCCCGATACAGCCGCTACCGGTACACAGATCCAGCACGTCCTTGTCCCGGCAGCATTTTAGCGCCTCCTCCACTAGACATTCTGTATCCTGTCTGGGGATCAGCACTCTCTCATCCACATAAAAGGGCAGCCCCATAAATTCCGTCTCGCGGACGATGTACTCAAGGGGCGTCCGCGACGCCCTCCTGCAAAGAAACTTCCGGTAACGCTCCACGCCCGCCCGGTCCGCCTCCTCATCCCGCCGGAGAAAAAACGCGCTTCTCTCCATCGGCCGTCCGCCCACGGGAAAGCTGTAGGAAAACAGGTACCAGGCATTCAGCTCTGCCTCCGGCACCCCGGCGTCCTCCAGTTGTTTTTTGCCTTCACGCAGGACTTCCGCAATCGTCATTTCTTCTGATCCTCCGGCTTGGGAGCCTCAAAATAGCGGTCCAGGGCGTTCAGAATCTCATCGTCCTCATCGCTGTCATCGATATTCAGTATCTCTATTCCCGAACTGTTCTCTTTAGAAACAGCCTTTTCCTCCGACTTCGTTTTTTCCTCAGAGACGTCCTTTTCTCTGGATTTCGTTTTTTCCTTAGACGCGGCCTTCTCTTTCGTGGCTGCTGCCTCCTCCGCCGGTTCGTCATAATGAGCCAGAAATTCGGACCAGTCGAACACGGCGTTGACAGAGGCCATCGCCACCTCGATCATATCATCCGTGGGCTCTCTCGTCGTGAGGCTCTGCAGCCACAGCCCCGGCTTGCTGAGCACATTGACGACAGGATTATCATGATTTCCCGCGTAGAGTATGAACTCAAAGGACAGGCCCGCTATGACCGGAATCAGCAGGATGCGCAGCGCCATGCGGAGCCACATATTTCCCACGACAATAAACATAAAAAACAATATGCTCACAAACATGACAATCAGAAGAAAGCTGGTCCCGCAGCGCTTATGCACCATGGAAGCCTTCCTGGCATTTTCCACATTCAGCTCATGGCCGTTCTCTATGCAGCTTATACACTTGTGCTCCGCCCCGTGATACATGAACACGCGCTTAATGTCCTCCATGAGCGAAATCAGCTTGACGTACAGCACAAAAATAACGACACGAATCACTCCCTCTAACAGCCCCCGGAGCTGCGGGGATCGGATTACCTTGCGGAGCGCCTCCGAGATAAAAAACGGCACCAGCATAAAAATACCGATCGCTATAATGACAGAGAGAATCGTCACAATCCCCATGAGGAGTCCGTCGCCCTTCTCGCCCTTTTCCTCATCCTTCTTTTCATTCGCTTCCTCCTCATCCTCATAGAAGGAGGCCGAGTAATTCAACGTAGACATGCCCATCGTAAGGGATTCCACAAATTTTACAACGCCGCGGATTATGGGGAGCGCCGCCACCCGGTTCCGGTCGCACAGGCTCTTGCTGGATGATTTTTTCACTTCGATCTCTCCATCCGGCTTCCGCACCGCTATCGCGTAGGCGTCGCGGTTTCTCATCATCACTCCCTCAATGACGGCCTGTCCTCCAATACCAGAAAATTTCACTCTTTTCTTCCCCCTTTCATACCTCTGTTCATAAAGTCCAAAAAAAGGCAGGGTACGCACCCTGCCTCAACAGGTTCACTGTGCGGACTCTGCCTCTGTTCTCAATCTACTATTTCAAGCCATACTTGCGGTTGAACTTGTCAATGGCGCCACGAGCAGCCATAGACTTCTGCTGTCCTGTATAAAAAGGATGGCACTTGGAGCATACTTCTACATGGATATCCTGTTTCGTGGATCCTGTCACAAACTCATTGCCACAGTTGCAGATCACCTTCGCCTGATAATACTCCGGATGAATTCCCTCTCTCATGTCTTTTTCACCTCACTACTTATATTTTCCTTTATATTGAAAGGATAATTGTCCTGCTCAAAAACTGCTTGCTTAGTATATCACGTTATGACCGAGAATGCAAGAAGTTTTTTCATAATATGTGAGACATTGCCGGAAAGGCGTATCTACAGGTGCATCTTCTTGACCATGTTCACAAATTCCACATTGTTCTTCGTGCGCCGGAACAGATCCAGGATCTGCTCCATCGCCTGCTCCGACTTGAGACCGCTCAACGCCCGGCGAATCTTGAGCACAGCTTCCTGTTCATCCTCGCTCAGAAGCAGATCCTCGCGCCGCGTGCTGGATTTCTGGATATCGATAGCGGGGAAAATCCTCTTTTCCGACAGACTGCGGTCCAAAACCAGCTCCATATTGCCGGTTCCCTTAAATTCCTCGAACACCACGTCGTCCATCCGGCTTCCGGTGTCCACAAGGGCGGTCGCCAAAATAGTCAGGCTTCCTCCCTCCCTCATATTCCGGGCCGCGCCAAAAAAGCGCTTCGGCATGTGAAGGGCCGCGGGATCAAGTCCGCCTGAGAGCGTGCGCCCGCTGGGGGTCACGGTGAGATTGTAGGCCCGCGCCAGGCGTGTGATGCTGTCTAAGAGAATGACCACGTCCTCGCCGCTCTCGGCCAGTCTCTTGGCGCGCTCAATGACCATCTCGGAAACTCTCCGGTGATTGTCCGGCAGTTCGTCAAAGGTAGAATAGATCACCTCTACGTTGTTCCCCTCAATGGACTCCCGGATGTCGGTAACTTCCTCAGGTCGCTCGTCGATGAGCAGTATAATGAGATGCATATCCGGATAATTGCCCGTCACGGCTCTCGCCACCTGCTTTAAAAGAGTGGTCTTTCCGGTCTTGGGCTGGGACACGATCATGCCTCGCTGTCCCTTTCCAATGGGCGAAATCAGGTCCAGCATCCGCATAGACACGCTGGCGCCCGGCGTCTCCAGATGAATCCGGTCATCCGGAAATACAGGGGTCAGATTCTCAAAGCGTTTTCTGGTATACAGGTATGACGGCGGCCTTCCATTGACTTTTTTCATGTAGAGCAGAGCGCTGAACTTCTCACTCTGCGCGCGAATCCTGAGGTTCCCCTCAATGATGTCTCCTGTGCGGAGGCCAAACCGCTTTATAAACAGGGGCGCCACATATACGTCATTTTCTCCCGGCAGGAAATTGTCGCAGCGGATAAATCCATAGCCCTCCGCCATTACCTCCAATATGCCGTTTTTCGTAATGCCGCTGTCCAGCTCCTTCATCTCGCTGGGATGTACGTCCACCAGCTGTCTCTCCTTCATAATAGAGACCAGTCCGTCGCTCCCGTCGTGATACAACAGCTTCTTGGCATTGTGATACGAATAGTAGTTGGAATTTTGCTGGACATTATTGTTCGTGCTGCCCGGATGAAAATTGTTTTTCCGCTGAAAACGCGATTCATAATTCCTCTGATCTGTTCTCTGATCCGATCGGTCCTCAGATGATTTTCTGTCATCATACCGCCTTCGGTCTTCAGTCGGCCTTTTTTCTTCTGCCGATCCTCGGTATTCCGCCGACCTCTTGGCCTCGGTCAGTCCTTTTTCCTCTGACAATCCCCGGTATTCCGTCGGTCTCTTGGCCTCGGTCGGCCCTTTTTCCTCTGACGGTCCCCGGTATTCCGTCGGCCTCTTGTCTTCTGTTAGTCTTTTTTCCTCTGACGGCTTGCTTTCTTCCGCCTGATTTCGCTTCGCCGCGGGTTTTGGCTCCGCCGGCGTCTCTCGCTTCTTCCTTTTCGGCGCTGTCTTTTGTTCCGCCTTCAAAACCTCCGAAAGAACCTCTATCAACTGTGATTTCCGCATGGCGGAAATTCCTTTCAGTCCCTTTTCTTTCGCGATCTGGCGAAGCTCAACGATTGTTTTTTCTGTTAATTCCATTCTTACATTCCTTTCTATCTGGATGATATGCTTACTCACATATCCTCATGCTACAGGGAAATCCCATTTTTCTTCATTAGTTCTCTCGCGCTCTCCAGTGAATCCACTCCGGTACGGTTTTTGATCGGCGCGAATTCTTTTTCCCGCTCCACTTCAAACGAGAGGCAGTTGTCCATCAAGTGGATCATATCCAGCACCAGCGTCTCAAATTTGTACCCATTGGGCTCCTCCGGCTTGACCATACCGGCATTCTCATCTATATAGGGAATCTTCTTTTCTACTACATGAACCGGCATGTACTCGTCCGCGATTCTCACAAGAGTTTCTACCTCAAAAAGATAATTGAGAATTACACCGTAATTGTATAGAAGCCTTCCATTCTCATCTCTGGAATAAATGATCTCGTCGGTCATTTCATAATACTCTACAATAGAGGGCCTTCCGTCCTCCAGACACAACACGCCCACGCGCTCGTTGGGATCTGCCTTGGCCACCACCTTGGCGCCGCACACGCAGCCCGCGTCCAGCGTCGCGCCTACAAAGACGGGATCCGCGATCTTCTGCAGCACGTTGTCCACGGCAAAGACATTGAGCCACTCCACGCCCAGCTCGTGAATCTTATCCAGAAGTCCCGCGTCCTCCATAGAAGAAAACCAGCCTCCGTTGCCGTTGGGCGACGCGGACAGCTTATCCTTTCCCTCCATGAAAATATGGCCGTCATAGCTGACGGACGGCGCCATCTTCTGTACAAAGAAAAAGATGTATTCCTGCTTGTAGCCAAAATAATCGTGCTCCCTGAAAAAGGCCGTCGTGTCGTCGTAATTTTTCTCGCTGGTCATAACAAACAGCGGCACCCACTGTCCCGCCTGGTTCACCACCTGCATGAGATTGTTCACCAGCTGCTCAAACAGGAAAAGTTCTCTCGTAACCCCTACATTCAGCATTCCCTTTGGCTTGTCGAGCCCCAGTCTCGTCCCCTGGCCTCCCGCCAGAAGCACCGCGCCCACTTTTCCGGCGCGGATCGCGTCGATTCCCTTTTTCTCATAATCCGCTTTCTTCTCCGCGATCTCCTCCAGCGTAAGCGCGCCCAGAGGAGCCAGGCTTCCCTTCGGCACTTCCTTCACGCCGTCCCGGATCAGGTCCAGCAGCGACAGATCCAACGTCTCGATCTGCGCTAACAGGCGCTCCCGTCCGGCGTCATCCAGCTCGCTGTAATACCGCAGCAGATGCTCCTGTCCCGCCTGGGCGAGTTTTTCCTTCGCCTCTTCGTATGTCATTACTCATCCTCCATTCTATCATCCTATATTACTATTGTACAGATTTTTTTCAAAAAGTACAAGAGAAAAATATTGAGTTTGCAAAATAGAAATGTTATTATACTCTATGTATGTGTTAAACAGAGGAGGTACAGTGTGGAAAATAAGCTCGATAGCTTATTTTCCACACGGCAATTTGTTTCTGAGCGAAAACAAATTGCTTGATGGCAGATGAGAAACTGCTACGCAAACTGTGTTTACAGTTTTTTCTCTATCGCCTCTTCGCGACAAGTCGCTCAGAAATGGAGATTAGTATGACGCAGAATGAAAAAGCCTTAAAACTTCACGAGCAATGGCGCGGCAAAATCGACACAGCGCCCAAATGCCAGGTGAAATCCAGAGAGGACCTGGCTCTTGCCTACACGCCGGGCGTGGCGGAACCGTGCAGGGCCATTGCCGCAAACAAAGAAGATGTTTACAAATATACCATTAAATCCAATACGGTAGCCGTCGTTTCCGATGGAAGCGCCGTGCTGGGACTCGGCAATATCGGCGCCGAGGCCGCTCTGCCGGTCATGGAGGGAAAAGCCGTTCTGTTCAAGGAATTTGGCGGGGTCAACGCCTTTCCCATCTGCCTGGACACACAGGACACCGAGGAGATTATTCAGACCGTGGCCCGCATCGCCCCGGCTTTTGGCGGCATCAACTTAGAGGACATCTCCGCCCCCCGCTGCTTTGAAATCGAGGCGAGGCTGAAAGAGATGTTAAATAT
>CANRJU010000044.1 GCA_947631075.1 uncultured Lachnospiraceae bacterium | reverse complement strand
GCCTCCATGATGGGAGCGACGACCTTGACAAGCGGCTCCCTTGGAAAGACTACCGTGCCCTCCGGAATCGCGTACAGGTCGCCGGTAAAGTGGAAACTGGCGAGATAATCGAGAAATTCCTCGCTGAAGGTGTGAAGTCCCCTCAGGTAGTCGATGTCGTCGTAATCGAAGTGAAGGCTCTTGATGTAGTCGATGACCTGAGCCAGTCCGGCGCATACGGCATAGCCCCCGTCGTCCGGGTTCTGGCGGTAGAACAAGTCAAAGACAACCGTCTCGTTGGTGTTGTTCTGAAAATACCCCTGCATCATAGTCAATTCATAAAAATCTGTCAGCAAAGTAAAATTCCGGTTATCCATAGTTTCCTCCATTCTGGGTTTTGAGCGCAAAGCGCGAAAAAATCCGTGACAGTAAGGAGTTAGCGCCAACATCGTTTGCTCAGAAACGAGGATTAAAGTGCTTTTTAACTCCAGTGTTTATTATGCCATTTTTGGGTAAGCCGTGCAGCCCTCGTGAACACTCCGTGTTCTCTCGGTCGCGTGCTTGCGCCCTATGTCGATGGCATCTGACAAATCTGTCTGCAAGCAGCCATTTTGTCATTCGCCATCTCCGCACGGCTTACTGCTTTCGCGGATATTATACCACCTATTTGCCTGTATTGCAAAAAAAAGTTCTAATTCGGGCAAAAAATGAATATGATTTAGGGAACAGGAATGGTGAGAGCCCATGACTGTCGCGCGATATTGATACAAGGAGGCAGCGGATTTGAGACTGATTACGAAGCGGGTTCACATGAACCGGTGTAACTGCAGAGATTCCAGGCAGATTACCCTTGACCGGGATTTTAACGTGCCGGACGCGAAACCGGACGCGCTCACGATTATGAAGGAACAGGGAAATGTACAGATTGAGGAGGTGCGCATGGCGGATGGCAAGGCCAGCGTGAGAGGGGAGCTGCTGTTTCAGATTCTGTATGCCGTGGACGGCGAAATGCCGGTCAGCGAAATGAACGGCAGCATTCCCTTCGAGGAGTCGATTCCGCTGTCATGCGCCAACCGGGACGACGAGCTGACGGTTCATCCGACGGTGGAGGATCTGCGGAGCGAGTTAATCAATTCCCGGAAGCTGGGCCTGAAGGCTATTATCAATCTGGAGGTATCCGCGGAGACGGTCACCGACGGCGAGGGCGCGGTGGATCTGGAGGACGGCGAAAATGTGTACATACAGAAAAAGGTGCTGGATATTTCCCGGCTGGCGTTTACACGAAAAGATACGCTCCGGGTGCGGGACGAGTGGAAAATTCCGGGGACGAAGGATTCTATCGGACAGATTTTGTACTCGGATATACGGCTGGGCGAGATGAATACCCGGATGGAGGAAAACGAGCTCAGGGTGGACGGCCAGGCCAGGCTGTTTGTCATTTATCTCAGTGACAGCGAAAATCCGGAAATGAATTTTTATGAAAATATGATTCCCATCGAGGGGAGCTTGGAATGCAGCGGCTGCGAGGCGGGCATGGTGGCGCAGGTAGCGGCGGACATCCACGGACGGGATTTAGAAATCAAGGAGGACGAGGACGGCGAGAGCCGGGTGCTGGACGCGGAAATCGTGGTGGGATTTGACATCAAGGTTTACGGACAGGAGCAGCTGGAGCTTTTAACGGATTTTTATTCTACACAAGAGAAATGCTATCCCATCTACGAGGACTCCTATTTTGAAAATCTGATTCTGCAAAATAAGAGCCGGGCGCGGATCAGCGGAAAAATCTCGGTGGACGACCGGGTGCCCCTGCAGATCTGGGACGTATGCGGCGAGATCCGGGTCGACAGGCGGGAGCAGAAGGAAAATGGCGTGCAGGTGGAGGGCGTTCTGGATGTGAGCGTCCTGTACCGGACGGAGGACGAGCGGATTCCGCTGGCGTCGGTAAAGGGAACGCTGCCGTTTTCCCAGTTCGTGGAGGCGGACGGACTGGATGAGACGAGCAACGTCTGGTTCCAGGCCTGCTTGGAGCAGATCAGCGGCGCTATTGCCGGGGACAAGGAAATCGAGATCAAGGCGGTCGCGTCGCTGGAGATCATCGCTTTTGAGCGCATCGAGGAGCCGATTATCGCCAATTTCGAGAGCGAGCCCATCGACTGGAAGGAGCGCAGCCGAGAGCCGGGCATCATTGGCTATGTGGTGCAGGCGGGCGAAAAGCTCTGGGATATCGCCAAGCGGTTTTTTACCACTATCGAATCTATTATGGAAATTAATCAGATGGAAAATGAGGAGGTCAAGGAGGGAGATATCCTTCTGATTTTAAAGGAAGTAGCGAAGCTAACTAGCTAGATAGATAATCTGGTCGGATATAAATTTTCCTTTACTTATGTATCATGTTGTGGTATTATAACGTGAAAAATGATAAAAGAGGAACTTGACGTGAACATAGTTCACAAAGCGAATTATGTTTGCTTTTGATGGCAGATGAGAAACTGCATACGCAAATTGTATTTACAGTTTTTTCGCTATCGACTTTTCGCAACAAGTTGCTCAGAAACGAGGCTTAAGATGGAAAAGATTAAGGCATTTCTAAAGAGAAAAGACATTGAGATATCGCTGAAGCGATACGGCATCGACGCGCTGGGCGCTATGGCCCAGGGACTTTTCTGCTCACTGCTCATCGGGACGATCCTGGATACCCTGGGCAGACAGTTCCACATCCCCTTCCTGGCTCAGACCGTGGCGACGGTAGCGGGGAGCGAGTACACGGTGGGCGGACTGGCTTCGGCCATGAGCGGTCCGGCGATGGCGGTCGCGATCGGATTTGCGCTGCACTGTCCCCCGTTAGTGCTGTTTTCGCTGATTACGGTGGGCTTTGCCTCCAATGCGCTTGGAGGCGCGGGAGGGCCGTTAGCGGTTCTCTTTGTGGCAATCGTGGCGTCGGAGTTCGGCAAGGCCGTGTCGAAGGAGACGAAAATTGATATTCTGGTGACGCCGCTTGTGACAATCGGCGTGGGAGTGGCCCTCTCCGCCTGGTGGGCGCCCGCTCTCGGCGCGGCGGCGATGAAAGTCGGCAACCTGATTATGTGGGCGACGAATTTGCAGCCGTTCCTGATGGGCATTCTGGTATCGGTGTTCGTGGGAATCGCGCTGACGCTCCCGATTTCCTCCGCCGCTATCTGCGCGGCGCTGGGATTGACGGGACTGGCAGGCGGAGCCGCCGTGGCGGGATGCTGTGCTCAGATGGTGGGCTTTGCCGTGATTTCTTTCCGTGAAAATAAATGGGGCGGTCTGATTTCCCAGGGAATCGGAACATCGATGCTCCAGATGGGTAACATCATCAAAAATCCGAGAATCTGGATCGCGCCGATTGTGGCGTCCGCGATTACCGGCCCTCTTGCCACCTGCGTATTTCATCTGGAGATGAACGGCACGCCTGTCTCTTCCGGTATGGGAACCTGCGGTCTGGTGGGCCAGATCGGCGTCTACACCGGCTGGATGAACGACGTGGCGGCCGGGACAAAGGCGGCTGTCACCTGGCAGGACTGGTGCGGGCTGATTCTCATTTCCTTTATTCTTCCGGCTCTGTTCTCACTGGCTGTCCACGCCCTCGTGAAGCGACTGGGCTGGGTGGCAGACGGGGACCTCACGCTGGAATAAAAAAGTCCGCTGCCGGAGATTGCGGCCTGCATATAACGACAACAGCCGTGGCATAAGCCACGGCTGTCAGTGATTATATCTGGGTTACCGCAGCGGGGCGATATCTACATCCCCGCTGACGGAATCAAATTCATAGGAGTTCTTTCCGGGGTTCTCGCCCACGGCGCCCTCATATTCGCCGCCGCTTTTTTCATCCCCGGAGAAATGATTGGAACACTGGCCGGAGACGCTGTCGAACTCGATGTGGAAAGAGGAGGAATCCGGCACTTTTAATGTCACATTTCCGCTGACTGTATCCGTTTCGCATTCCGACAGAATCGTTCTTGAGGACAGGTTCAGATCGGCGGAGACGGAATCAAACTCGACATCGCGGCAGCTCCCGGTAAACGTGACGTTGCCGCTGACCGTGTCGATGGAGAGCTGGTCCGCGGTGATATCCTCCAGAGATACCTCGCTGCTCACGAAACTGCCGGTAAGATCAATCGGCTCTGAATCTATGAAAATTTCCGCCGGGAGGGCGACCTCCAGCGCCGTGTCTTTATCCATTTTCCGAAAGAGAGAAAATCCGCTCTGGCCGTACTGGATGTCCAGCGTGCCGTTGTGGTAATAATAATGCATTTTTTCCTTGTCCGACAGGGTTTCTCCGCCCTTTTCCGTTAGTTTGATGGAATTGGAATCCGACGGAAAGACGCGGACATTTCCGCTGACCCATGTTATGTGAATGGCCTTCAGGGGGTGCTCGGACAATTCCTTGCCGGAGATGACGCCGTCGCCGCAGATATATTGGTCCGCGTTGGCGTAGGACGTGCCGCTGAAAATCTCCACGCCGCCGAGGCGCAGAATGGGCACGCCGAGCAGGCCGCAGATCAAGGCGGCAATCAGGAGGGCGCCGATCAGGCAGCCGCAGACGATGAGCGCTATAACGAGAGGGCTCTTTTTCTTTTTAGTCGTTTTCACATACTGAGACGACGCCCCGGCATTTGGAGACGATGGCTCAATATGTTGAGACGATGACGCAACACGTTGAGACGACGGCTCAATATGTTGGGACTGCAGCCCATTACCGGCGCCGCCAGAGGCCATAGTCCTTTTGTCAGAGAAAGACGTCGTCTCGTTATTTTGCGACTGTGGTTTTATAAATGTAAGCAGTTCATCCAGATCCCCGATGCCGGAGATGGCAATCTGATAAGCGGCCTGCTCGGATTTTCCCTCCGCCAGCAGATCGTGATATTTATCGGTGATATTTTGTAATATTTCTTCTTTAATCTCACGGGTCTGCTCCGTCGGCGCCGCGTCCCGGAACAGTTCATCCATGTGAGCGCGCAGTTTTTCTTCCATTGATTTTCCTCCATTCTAAATTTGCCAGGCAAAATAGGATAAAATTAAGCAAAGTATAATAAAATCAAGCCGAGCATAATAAAGTCAAGCAAAGCATAATAAAATCAAGCCGAGCATAATAAAATTAAGTCGAGCGTGAAGTGCTGTCTGTAAAATTTTCCTGTCGGATTATGTTTTGTCCGCGGCGTCCCCGTCACAGACTGCGGATTGGGAGACCAGCACGTTGATAATCTGCTTGGTCTTTTCCCACTCCTCCAAGCGGAGCCGGTAGTTATTCCGCCCTTCCGGCGTAATGGTGTAATAGCGCCGTCTGGCGCCGCTCGCCTCGTCGCCCCAGTAGGAGCAGATGAATCCGGCCTGTTCGAGACGGCGGAAGGCGGAGTACAGCGTAGCTTCCTTCAATTCATATTCCTGATTCGTCTTTTCCAGAATGGTCTTGTTGATCTGGTAGCCATAACTGTCCCGGACCATCAGTTGTGCTAATATGATAGTCTCGGTGTGGCCACGGATCAGGTCCGATGCAAGCGACATATTCATTCCCCCTGTTTTTTCGATGTTTAGTATTTCGATTTTTCTAAAATTACTTCAAAACTTTTTTCCGCAAAACTCTTTAAAGTAAAATTTTTGAAATAAATTTTTTTTGTAAAATTGTTGTTTGTAAAGTGAATGTTTTGCGCCATAGCTATATTAAAACACATAATACCTCGCTTGTCAAGGTAATATCGCAAGAACAATTCTTAAATGGATTGTAAAAATGAATCGTAAAAATGGATTCTATAGCAGGCTATTTTTTCAAAAAACAACATTTTGCATGGTGCATTTCACATAAATCTATTGAAATTTATTTTTTCTTTGTTATAATATGAATTAGCAATTAAATTCAATACCAAATTGATTTAAAAAGGAGGATGTGTTTCGAATGAAAAAGAGGATTATGAGAGCAGGAGCGCTGTTACTGGCGGCGCTGCTGACAGTAGGGATGGCGGCGGAACCGGCAGCGCCCTGTGTGGCTGCTTCCAAGGGCATACAGCTCAAGATCGGCAAGAAAAAGGTCGGCAAAAAGACGTATTCTCTGAAAAAGGGAAAGAAAGCGGTCATCAAGGTGACGGGAGTTAAGACGGGAGGAAATGTGCGCGCCACGTTTAAGAGCCAGAACACAAAGACGGCCACCGTGTCGGCGAAGGGCGTTGTCAAGGCGAAGAAAAAGGGAACAGCTAAGATTACCGTCAAGGTGAAGGACGGCAGCAAGCTGCTCGCGAGTTCCTGGGTCAACATCCGCGTCAAGGGAAAGACGGTTGATGCAGAGGAACCTGACGATGCAGAGGATGGCTATAAGGAGCCGGAGAGCACAATTAATATAAAGGAAATCAACGTGCCGGACGGCGAGAGCCAGGTATACGCCAAAGTGTATGAGCCCAAGGAAACAGGGGTGTATCCGGCGATTATCATGTCTCATGGCTATAACGGAGCGAATTCGGATTTCACAAGTGAGTGTACCTATTTCGCAAAAAATGGATATGTGGCCTGTGCGCTAGATTTCTGCGGCGGATCGGCCCGTTCCAAGAGTTCGGGAAAGACTACGGACACGACGATTTTTACAGAGAAATCCAATCTGGTTGCGGTATTCAAATACATCCAGAATCTGGAGAATGTGGACAGGACGAAGGTTTATCTCCACGGCGGAAGCCAGGGCGGACTGGTAGCGGCTATGGCGGCTGAGGAAGTAGCCGACGAGGTAAAGGGACTGCTCCTGTACTTCCCGGCGTTCAATATTCCGGATAACTGGAGAGACAACTTCAAGGATGTAACCAAGATTCCGGAGACGTATAATTTCTGGGGACTGACATTGGGAAGGAATTTCTTTGTTGCCATGCGTGATTATTATCCGCTTGAGGAAATTGGCAAAAAATACAAGAAAAATGTCCTGATTCAGTACGGCATGAAAGATAATATTGTGCCCTATTCTTATATGACGAAAGCGAAAGATACCTACGAGCACTGCAAGCTGATTACCTACGCGAACGACGGCCACGGTTTCACGCCGGGAACAGGCGTCAAGGCAAGAGAAGCTATACTGCAATTCATGCAGAATGAAGAGGAGTTCATGCAGCAGCCGTAATTAACTCTGTCTCCACTTGGTGGGCGGCATCCCCTTCACTTTTTTAAAGGCTCTGGTAAAGGAGAGGGGATCCGAGTAGCCCACCTCGGAGGCGATAGCGCTTATTTTTAAATCGGTATTTTTTAAAAGATAGTCGGCCCGGTCCATGCGCAGGGTCAGCAGATATTCCTGGGGGGAGACCTCCAGAGTAGTCCGAAAAATAGTCGTGAGGTAGCTCCGATCGATTCCGATGCGGGCCGCCAGCTCACCAATTCGTATCTCGTCCTTGATGTGATCGTTCATGTAGTCGAGAGCCTGCTGGAGATAGACCTGATACGGATAATCATTCCGCTCCTCATCGCTGAGCGTCTCGTGATGAAGCTCCATCAGGGCAGAGAGAATCTGGAGGAGGGCGGCCTGACGGCGGAGCTCATTGTAATAGGTGAGAGAACGGGCGAGGATCATCTGCTGGACACAGGACACAATGTAAGGAGTATTGGCATAGTGTCCCGTGAGGTGCGCGGGATCGATGCCGGCATTTTTTAAATAAGTGGCGGCCTTGACTCCCTGAAATCCGATCCAGAGATAGTCCCAGGGCTGATTCTGATCCGCCTCGTAGTGAATCTCCATTCCCGGAAAAATGACAAAAAAATCCCCCTTCGTCAGATGGTAGGTGCGGCCCTCGGCCTCAAAAATTCCCTTCCCGGACGAGATAAAGTGAATGATGTATTCCTCCCGCTTGCCGGGACCGTAATAGTGGCCCGGAAAGCAGTTCTGAATCCCGCAGGTGGACAGATAGATGTCTACCGCGTTGTGCTGCAGCTGGTCCAGGCACTGAAATCCCGCCACATTGATAAATATTTCCCGATTTGTATTTTCGCTCAAATGGAATCCCTCCTTGGAAAATGCCTGCCATGCCACAATGCAGGAGCAGGGAATTTTCCTTTATTCTTTTATCAAAAATTATAGCACGCCTCACGCTATTTCACAATGGAAACAGTCTACAAATTGCAGGGTGATTTCTACATCCATCTATTCCGCGAGAGGCCGTAAAACGCTACAATAAAGATAAATTCCCATGCAGCATATTTTTGGAAATTTTATGTAAAAAAATCGGAGGAGGTATTGAGTATGTGGAAACGGATTGTATCGTTTGCGATGGCGGCGGCTCTGGCTGCGACGACGGTTTTTGTCCCGGCGCCCGCAACGAAGGCGGCTCAGACGGAGGGCGGCATTTCGTCGGAGGCGGCGTATTTTTGGGATTTTGAAAATCTCGCGGACGGGGCGTTTGCCAACAAGGGAACGCAAAAGAGCGGATTGGCGGTGCTGAAGGGTTCGGCCGCCACGAAAAAAGAGGAGATAACGGCCGGAAAAAATACGGCCAAGGGAGCGGATAATACGGTGCTGGTCCTGGCGGGAGGAAGCAAGGGAACCTCGTATGTGGATCTGCCGGAGGATTTGTACAAAGACATAAATGAGAAAACAGGTTTTTCCTATTCCTTCTGGCTGAAGCCGGACAAGAGCGTGGGGAGCTATGCCCGCGTCATATCTTCCGCCAACGCGGGGTCGGGCGACGAGTTTGCCTTCGCGCCCTACGCAAAGGACAAGGTGTGGAACGTGCTGTTTGACGACACCCATGTTGTCCGGGCTCCGATGCCGGCGGAACCGGAGAAGGGCGAGTGGAGCTTTGTGACATTTACGGTAAATGCGGAGGAAATTGATTTTTACATAAATGGCGAGGAAGCGGGGACATTCGGCGACAGCGCGAATCTGACCAGCCGCTTGAAGGACATGGGGAGCCTCGTGAAAAACGCACTGGGACGGACCTATTCCAACTGGGGCGATCCGGACGCCAAGGTGTGCTTAGATGATGTGTGCCTTTATAAGAGAGCGCTCACCGCGGAGGAGGCGGTGCAGTTAGCGAAGGAGCAGGGACTTGCGCCGGTCGTATCGGTCGAGTACGGCGGAGCCAGGGAGCTCACGGACGGAACGGCCCTCTCGGAGACGGCTGTCAAGGGCGAGTGGGGCGACATCTCGGCGGAGGTGGCTGTTGATTCTGCCACCGGACGCTACTTTGTATCGGCGTCCAAGGGCGGAAAGGTATTGTTAGATGCCTCCCAGCTGGGATTAAGGACGGCGGAGGATTTTTCCGAAAATCTGACGCTGGTAGCGGGCTCCATACAGACGAAGGAGGGCGAGGATGCCTATACGCTCACTACGGGCGCCAGCCGCGAGGTGAAGGATACCTACCGCCAGATTCGCTTTCAGCTGAAAAATAAGGAGGGCCATCTTCTGACCGTGTACCTGCGGATTTATGAGGAAGGCGTTGCATGGCGCTACGAGCTGCAGGGAAAGGCCGGACAAGAGGAGAGCATCCAGGGCGAGGCAAGCGAGTTCGTTCTCCCCGTGGATTCCCTGATCTGGGGCGGCTACGATGCGGCGGGAAATTATGAATACGAGTACCAGAAGCTCAAAATGTCGTCCGTGAAGGCGGCCTCGTCAAAATACAGCGTTCCCCTGCTGGCAAACAGCGGAGATAACTGGATGCTGTTTACGGAGGCGGACGTTTTCAGCGAGGAGGATACCTACTGCGCCTCTCATCTGACCACGGAGAAGGGCGAGAGAAATCTCAAATTTGCATTTGGAAAAGGCTCCGGCAGCAGCCTGCCTATGACCTACAATGCGGAGGGGACTCTGCACACTCCCTGGCGCGTGGCAGTTTTTGCGGATAATTTGAACGACATTGTCAATTCGACCATGACAAGCAGCCTGAATCCGGAGCCGGACGCGTCGCTGTACGCCGACGGCGATTCGTGGATTCGCACGGGAATCGTGGCGTGGTCCTGGTGGTCCGAGGCGGGGGACGATCCGATCGAGTATCAGCAGCAGAAGGATTATATTGATTTTGCCGCCGAAAACGGCTGGGAATATGTCTGCCTGGATTTTGGCTGGTGCCTCTGGGACAATTACAAGGAAAAAGTAAGGGAACTGGTGGAGTACGGAAAGGAAAAGGGCGTGGGAATCATTCTCTGGTACGGCGTGAATAACGACAACCACGCCGGCAGAAGGGACGCCGTGGGCGACTCGGCATATCCGAAGTATTCCCTGAAGACAAAGGAGCAGCTGGAGGAGCAGTTTTCATGGTGCGAGCAGACGGGTGTAAAGGGCGTCAAGGTGGATTATTATGAAAATGACGACAAGGCGACCATGACGCAGATGTACCAGTGCGTGACGATTGCGGCAAAGCACAAGATCAACGTGCTCTTGCACGGCTGTACGGCGCCGCGCGGCGAGATTCGGACCTTCCCCAACATTCTGGGGTACGAGGGCGTGCGCGGAGCGGAGTATTACAAATGGAACGTGGGCCCATCGGTAAATAACTGCCTCACCTATGTTTACAACCGGAACGTCGTGGGCGGCATGGACTTCACGCCGGTCGGCACCACGATTGACCAGTATCCCGTGACGCCCGGCTTCCAGCTGGCGCAGACGGTGGCTTATCAGACCGGATTTCAGACGATTGCCTCCTCCGTTTACAAGCTGGAGGGCTACAAGGGACTTTCCTTTATGAACGACGTGCCTACGCAGTGGGATGAGGCGCGCCTGCTCGGGGGATATCCGGGCAAGGACATGATTCTGGCAAGGCGCAGCGGGCAGTCCTGGTATCTGGCTGCGATGACAGCCGCCGCGCAGACTCCGAAAATTGCGTTAAATTTCTTGGGAGAGGGAAGCTATAAAGCATATATTTACAAGGATAATAAAGATGGCTCCGATGTGGAAATCGAGGAAAAAGAGGTGACGAAGGATTCCGTTCTGGAGTTTACGCTGGCGGACAACGGCGGCGCGGCTGTGAAAATCACAAAAGAGGATATGAAGACGGACACCGTCTATGACGCCTATACCTATTACGAGGCGGAGGACGGGACCAACACGCTCGGCGGCGACGCGTCCGTGGGAACCAACCAGTTCGCCTCCGGCAAAAAACAGGTCGTGTCGTTAGGCGACTCGGCTGACAGCAAGCTGACATTTAAAAATGTGACGGCGCCTGCGGCAGGCGTCTACGAGGTGAAATTGTACTATGCCTGCACCGCGGATCGGCGCGTGGTATTTTCCGCAAACGGCGGTCCGGAAATCCGCAGCAGAAAGCTAAATGCCGGCGTCAACACACTGGCGATGGAGAGATTTTACATCGCGTTAAATGAGGGAAATAACACGATTTCGTTCGGAAATGCGAAGGCAAAGGCGCCGAATATCGACCGCATCGCGGTTTCTGCGCAGGCGGTGCAGAAGGAGGCGACGGTCACGGACCTGACAGAGGATGAAGACGAGCAGACAGACGATGAGCAGGACGGAAAGAAGGCGGCGAAGAAAATTCTGGTCAGAGCCAAGGGATACGACGCAGAGAAAATTACGCTCATAAAGGACAAAAAAGTCCGGCTGACCGTTTCCGTAAAGCCGAAAAAGGCGTCGCAGAAGGTGAAATTTGCATCTTCGAAAAAGAAGGTTGCCACCGTGAACGGCTCCGGCATGGTTCGCGCCAAAAAGGCGGGAAAGACGGTGATTACCATTACCGCGACAGGCGGAAAGAAGAAAAAGCTGACCGTGCGCGTAGTGGATCAGAGAGTGGCAAATCAGATGCTAAAGCTGACGGGGACGAAGGCGGTTCTGAAGAAAAAATCCGATTCTTACCAGATCGGCATTAAGTCGCTGACAGAGCAGACGACCGATCCGATTGCCTATAAGGTCGCGTCCGGCAAGAAATTTATCAGGGTGGATAAATACGGAAAAGTGACCGTTAAAAAGTGGAAGAACAAGGCGGCCGCGACTGTTTTAGTAACATGCGGAACAGCCTCCCGGGAAGTGAAAATCCAGCTCAAAAAATAGATGGATTTCAAAAGAAAAATAATAAAAATTACAAAAGAATAGGATTAAATTATACCGAAAAAGCCCCCGCTCCGGCGAAACAAAATCTGCCGGGCGGGGGCTTTGACGCGCATCTAGCAGTGCATGTTTGCGGGCGCCGTCAGATGCGCATTTGCAATCGTCGGGTGAATGTTTATGTCTGGCGGTGCGCGTTTTACCCTATCGTCACATCATACTGGTCTACCGTTCCCGTCACGCAGTATTTATATTTTTTTCCGTCTATTTTTACCTTTCCCTCCGCACGTCCGTCTGCAAAATCCTTGGTGATATCCACAGAAGCTTCATCGCTGCCTACGATTAAAAATACCTTATCTCCCTCTTTTTTCAGCTTTGCGCCAATGAGAGTCGTGACAATTTCGGCGCTGTCCCCATCTTCGCCCTTTGTGATGGAGGAATCCGATGAGATAGATATGTGATTTTCCTTCAGCGTGCCGCCGTCATAAATAATTTCAGAATGAGAGCCGTCCTCGATTGTCAGGTCCACATGGGTATCGCCATTTTTGTCTACATAGCGTTTCACATCGTCGTCGTCCGCTTTTATGCCATTGATCAGAACGGTCACGCGCTCCACCACCTGCTCGGCTACCTTGCCCGCCGGCGATGTCCCCGTTGCCGCGTAAACGGCGGCGTTGCCCAGAGCGAATACCATCACGACGGCGACGGCGGCCGCTGCCGCGCGGACTCCCGTTTTCAAGTGTCTTTTTTTGCTGTTCATATTCATATTTTTCACCTTTCCCAATGCCTCCTCGGACAATTCAAACTGGTCGAATGTGTCCTTATACCATTGTTTATGATTCATGCTGCCAATCCTCCTTTAAAATCTCTTTTAATTTTTCCCTTCCCCTCATGAGCTGTGTCTGCACCGTCGTCTCCCGCAGGTGCAGGATTCCGGCGATTTCCCTCACCGAATAATCCTCATAATAATACAGATGGATTACGATGCGGTACCGGTGGGGAAGCTGTAACACGGCTTCGTACAGCTCGCTGTTTTTCTGGGAACGAAACTCAAAAGGCTGAATTGTCTCGGAGTCCTCCAGTGGAACCATGTGCTTTTTCCAAAAGGAACCGCACAGGTTTTTCGCCTCGTTGGCCGCCACCCGGATCAGCCAGCGCTTGAGATGCTTCTCGTCCTGAAACTCCGTGTCCGTCTGCAATAATTTAAGAAACACGTTCTGCACGACGTCCTCGGCGTCGGCGCGGCATTTGCAGTAGCTGCAGGCAATCCGGTAGACCGTGTTGCCATAGGCGTCCACGGCTGCTGCGTATCGGGGCTGTTCCACGGCGTCCTCCTCCTTTTTTGCTGTTATTGAAAGGCCTTTCTACTATAATAACAAATCAGAACGGGAAAATATCACACGAATTTTGATTTTTGGAAAAAATTATTGGTGAATTTAGATTATCTCTTTAGAAGTTCTTATATGTCGGTATAGCCCGTATTTTCGGGCTTTCCCGGCATTTTTGATATAGGGAGAAGTTCTTATATATCCTCATAACCTTTTAGGTTTTCCCTCTGTACGGTAGTAAAAGAAGTAGTAAATCCGTCTGCGTCTATGCGACAATCAGCCTTTCCATTTCAGCCTTTGCGGAAGCGAAAGTTGCGTGTGCGTAATAGTTCAGCGTCATAGTGATGTTGGAATGTCCCATGATATACTGTAACGCTTTCGGGTTCATGCCTGCATTGGCTAAATTGGTGCAGAACGTGTGGCGTAAGGTGTGCGGCGTCATTACTTTGGGTAAGGCTTCCTCATGGCT
>CANRJU010000043.1 GCA_947631075.1 uncultured Lachnospiraceae bacterium | reverse complement strand
CCACCTTGACCTGCGCCGACGCGCGGGCTACCTTGTCGTTGAGCAGAATGCGCCCGGCGTCGCAGGCCTCGTTGGCCACGGTGCGCCGCTTAATCAGCCGGGACACCTTCAAGTATTTGTCCAGTCTCATGGTCTCCTCCCTTTCTGAATTGTCCCTGACATCTAAAACATCATAGACACTTTTGGCTTCCGCGCAGGGCGAAAGTCCCATAAAAAAGTTCACGCATACTCATTTCACATTCGTCACTTTGGCTTCCGCGCAGGGCGAAAGTCCCATAAAAGTGAAAACACCCTCTTGTCCCACGCAAGAGAGTGTTAAAATCCATTCTCGTAAACAAAATAATTATGCGTTCACAGCGTCCTTCAGGCCTCTGCCAGCCTTGAACTTAGGAGCCTTAGAAGCAGGAATGCTCATAGGCTTCTTAGTAAGCGGATTGATTCCCTCTCTGGCTGCTCTCTCAGCTACCTCAAATGTACCAAATCCAACTAACTGTACTTTCTCGCCCTTCTTCAGCTCATCTGTAACTACTTCAATAAAAGATTTCAAAGCTCCCTCAGCGTCCTTCTTGGACAAACCAGCCTTGTCAGCCATTGCTGCTACTAATTCTGTCTTGTTCATGGATTATATCCTCCTCAACTTAAATATTACTAGATTTGCGATGAATCTATAACTATATATAACCTTTTTCCGCCAATTTGTCAAGGTTTTTCTATACAAATAAGGAAATATCTCCCATAAACCCCAAAAATTTACCTGTCCAGATTACTGCTCCATCTGTTTTCCGAGGAAATTCGCTCCGCAGACCGCCAGTTTTTCCTCCAGATCGGAAAATTCCCGCTCCGGGTTCCGGGTCAGCAGCATGACGGCTCCAATGGCGTCCCCCTCTGAGACGATGGTGCTAATCGCCTCGGACATGATCTCCGGCTTATCGACCGTAATGTGGCAGAATCTCGCATCCGCGTCCGTGGCCAGGATGTTTTCCCGCCTCTCAATGCACCGGATCAGATCCGGGTGAATGTCCCGTCCCAGAAATTCTCTCTTGTTCGGGCCGGACGCCGCCACGATCATGTCCCGGTCCGCCACGCAGACGGTACACTTTGTGACCTGCGCGACCGCCTCCACCAGCTCCGCCGCCACCGCGCCCAGTTCCCCGATGGGCGAATACTTCTTTAGGATAATGCCTCCCTCTCTGTTGGTAAAAATTTCCAGCGGATCTCCCTCACGGATCCGCAAAGTCCTCCGTATCTCTTTTGGCACAACAACCCGCCCCAGATCGTCTATACGGCGCACGATTCCTGTTGCTTTCATATTTATAGCTCCTTCCATTTGCATTTTCTATTGTATGACTGTAATGCTAGTATTTGTAAAAAGCGGGTTTTTATTCTCAGAATAAAGATTCGCGAAAGAAATCTGAGCGATGCAAAGCGGAGGCTGTCGATCAGCCTCCGCTTTATCGAGATTCATTAAGGCAATGAATTATTATCTGTATGTATTTTGGAAGTTTTGTAACTATTCCTTGCTTGTTGACATCATTATAACACATTCTTTTGGAGATTTCCACAACTTTTTTAAAAAAATTTAAATTTTTTTATTCAATCTGACCATTATTTGAGAAAGTGCCTTTTTTCGTTGTTTTTGTAGTTAGGTATAACTGACTGGCAAGGCAGAGGGGCTCCTGAGCCCCGATCCATTCAATCGGAACTATCTTATACACCGGGTTTTCTTGTCCAATTTTTTCCAATACCCTTCTCGCATGGGGACAGTATGGACAGGCCGCTCTCTTTTTTCGTCGCTTTTCATTGTTTTTTCGTCGCTTTTCGTTACAAAAAAGCGACGAATTATTTCAGCTTATACACATTTAGCTTATACACATTTTCCCTCATCCAGCAGCTTTTCCATATACACGCAGCGAAAAGTGTCGCTGTGGGCCGCCATTGATTCATTGTAAGAATACCCCAGTTTTTCGTAAAAGCCGACGGCTTCCTCCCTACTGGAGACGGCAATCTTGCGATACCCTTCCTCTGCAATCCATTTTTCCGCCTCGTCAATCACCAATTTGCCCAGATGCTTTCCCCGATACTCCGGGAGCACCACGACCCGCCCGATCTCCGTCACACTGGGAGCCGTCTCAAACCACCGACAGGTCGCCACCGGAAACTCATCGTCCAGCACGACAATATAATGGCATCCCGCCCCGTCAATTTCATCAAATTCCTGACGCAGCGTGATGCCGTACTGCCTCGCCATCGCCTGAATGCGCACATAATAGGCGCCGGCACGCTCGTATTCTTCTGTCGCCCGGAGAGTGCGAATGTTCATATTTCTGCCTCCTTGTATCTACACATCACAATATAATATACCATAACTCGATAAAATGCAAAATACAAAATGGCAAAAATAATTGTACTAATTAGTACTTTTTTAGTAGACAAAAGCAAAAAAACAGTGTATCATAGCATCAGTGTTAAACAGGAGGAGCCACATGAACACTAAAAAAGTTTTTTGCGAAGAATGCAGAAACGATGTAAGTTTTATCGAGACTTCCCTTCAGATGGTTGGCACCATCAAAGGAAAAACCTATCACTATATTGGAAAAGAAGCCCATTGTGCCGACTGCGGCTGCGAACTGTTTATACCGGAATTTTCCGACTTCAACCTGCAAGCTCTATATGATACTTTTCGTAAGGAAAACGGCCTCATTTCCCTTGAGAAGATTCGTGAAATACCAGAGAAATACGCAATCGGGAAACGCCCTCTTTCTCTGCTTCTTGGATGGGGAGAGCAGACCTTTTCCAGATATGCGGATGGCGACATACCCACTAAGCAATACTCCGATGCCCTTTTGCGCATATACGATGACCCCGCATTCTACTCTGAGTTATTGGAAGCAAACAAGGGAAATCTGAAATCCGCTCTTGCCTATGAAAAGAGCCGCCGAGCTGTTTCAGCGCTACTGTCAGCAGATAAATCTGTAAACAGCAAAATAGATTCTGTTATCCAATATTTACTTTGCCAATGTGAGGACATCACTCCGTTGGCCCTCCAGAAAGCACTGTATTATATTCAAGGATTCTACTTTGCTTTCTATAAGACATTCCTTTTCCCAGAGGATTGTCAGGCATGGGTGCACGGTCCGGTTTACAGAGACATTTACTTCCGATATAAGGACTATCGATTTGATCCCATTGAGAAAGCAAACGATTTTGACACGTCTGTTTTCTTTTCAGGAGAAAAAGCTATTTATGATAGCGTAATCAACAATATTTGCTGTTACAGTGGAAAGGTACTTGAACGTTTTACGCACAACGAGTCCCCCTGGCTTACCACTCTCGGTGATCTTCCGATTACCGCACCCTCTGACCGCATTATTGAAAAATCAATTATTGGTGATTATTTCAGTTCTGTGAAAACAAAGTATAATATGATAAGTCCCAACGACATTAAAGGGTATGCACAGGATATGTTTCTTTGTAGGTAACTGATATAAAAATTTAACGGTCTCAAATCGGAGCATCTGCTTTGGCAGGTGCTCCGTTACTCCTCCCAGTTAAACTTCTACACCCTCTAACACCCTGCGTATATTTTCCTTGCACTCCGCATAGCTCTCGCCGGGATGCGCTTCATACATCTTTTTCTCCCCTACAAATATTGTGGGAACATAATAATAGTCATATTGCGCGGATACATCCGGACGCTCCTGTTCCTCAATCCACTCAATCGGGATTTTCTTATACGCCGGGTTTTCCCGTCCAAGCTCCTCCAGCGCCCTTTTTGCATTGTGACAGTATGGACAATCCGCTAAATGGAAAAGTATTATTTTTTTCATATTGTGTTCTCCTTTTTTTCTTGAAATCTGAACTATCCGGAAATTCCAGATAGTTCAATCCTATTCTTCTTTATCCACGATCCAATGCGTCTCAATCTCTGTTTTCAGCTCATCAAACAAAAAGATATAACTCGCTTTCATTTGCCGAATTACAGCAATCGACTGTTCATCGCTGTATGTATGAGCAAGCAGATTATGAGCCTCCAGAAGCTCCAGCCAGCCCTCGTCATTATCCAGCATACCACATTGATAGGCAGTCTTAATAATTCCGTGCGGGGAGCCCGTTCTCTGCTCAAACCTTCCGTTCTCCTCCAATACAGCTTTCATCAGCTTCCACGCCTGTTCAAAACATATTTCAAACAATTTGACTATTCCCGTTTGCTCTACAACACTATATGGCTCATTCAACTTGAGTCCCTCATGTAGATTTTCAAGAGACTTGCAAAAATTTTCATATTTTTTCATAAATAACAACCCCGTATTGTCTATATGATACATTATAACTCAAATCATAATGCGCAACAAGAAAAAATTTGTATGCAAATTCGAAAATTTAATGTATAATAGTACTAAACATAGTTCTCAAACACATAAAACAACCAGAAGAATGAGGTAGAAAAATGATAGAGCCCAGAAAAGTGAAGTGTATTGCAAGAAAAAAATTGGATGAAAATTTGGCATTTCGTACATATTTAAAGTGCAATGCGGATGAAGATGAATTAGACGAGCAGTTTTTGCGCTTGCATAATGAATTATTTGCTGAATACGATTGCAGCAGATGCAGAAACTGTTGCAAATTGCTTTGCGGAAGTATTCCAGATGAGGATATCCAGAAAGATGCGGAATATCTGGGGATTTCCAAAGAGGAGTTTATAGAAAATTATTTGGAGCCGAAAAAAGAAGAATGGGAAGAAGCATATAACGCAAAACACAAGCCCTGTGATTTTCTAGCTCAAGACGGGACATGCAAGCTAGGGGAGTGCCGTCCCGAAAGCTGCAAAAAATATCCGTACACCAATCAGCCGGAGCGTCTGGAAAGCCTATATAGCGTATTGGACACGGTGGAAGTCTGCCCAGTGTCGTTTGAAATTTTTGAGCGGCTGAAAAAAGAGTATGCCTGGAAGATGTGAGTTTCCTGCATCCTAGTTTCTCGCACCATTGGTGCGAGAAACTACTTTCCACTCCCTTTCTAATACCCTGCGTATATTTTCCTTTTTTCTTGAAATTTGAACTATCCGGAAATTCCTGCTTGCTCTGCAACACTATATGGCTCGTCCAACTCGCCCCCTCATTCAAGAATTTCTTCCAGTTGATTTATCAAAATAGGCAGCTCATCGAAAAACACATCGGCTACGATATTCCAATTCGTTCTATCATAATCATGAACTAATCGATGTCTAACTCTAGCAATCATCGCCCACTGAATATTTCATGCCACAAGCAGCCTCTCTTTCATAATTGTATTGTAAAATTCACTATTTGGATTGATTTCATGAATCTCAAATACATCCACTTTCTTTTCCAAAACTTCACGCAAGTCCTCAGCGAGCGCAAAAATCATAGTGGGCTTGAATTTTTCTCCGCCATATACTAAAAAATCCAGATCACTATCTATTCCCGCTTCTCCTCTGGCATAAGAGCCAAATAAATATATCTGATCCACTTGATATTTTTCGGCGATCGGCTTTACCAAATTGACTATATTTTCTATTGTAAATATTTCACTATTCATATTATTTCCTTTCCATCGTTTTACGCAAAATGAGAATTTTGCAGTTCTTTCCCTTTATCCACGATCCAATGCGTCTCAATTTCTATTTTCAGCTCATCGAACAAAAAGATTATTGTTACATGATACATTATAACCCAAGTCATAATGCGCAACAAGAAAAACTTTCTATAAAGCAACAACGGGGCGGAAATCCGCCCCGTTAATAAATCCATATAATCTCTATTACTTTGCCTTTACTTTTGTGGTTTTTCCCCATTTTCCATACGATTTTTTTCCAGCGCGAGTCTTATATTTTCTTATCCGAATATAATACTTTTTCCCTTTCTTAAGGCTATTGATAACAACAGAATTTTTCTTAACAAAACAATTCGCCTTAATTTGAGTAAATCTGTTATTCGTTGAGCACTGAACCTGATAACCGGAGGCTCCTTTCTGTGATTTCCATGAAATATGTACCGAGCCTTTCTTTGAATTGGACGAGGAGGAACTATTATTCCACGAGTTTCCTCCACTTTGAGCCGAACTGCCAGTTCCTCCGCAATTTATCGCTGTGACCGGGGATTTTCCTTTAAATCCTGCATTATTATATGATTCCACATAAACATAATAAATTCCCGTCTTCAATAAGGGCTTAAAATTATACGCAAAATTGGTAGCATTCATCAGCTTCGGTGACTGTTCAACCACCGTACCGGCATTATTACACAGACTTGCCACATAATAATCCGCCTGATTCACGGAAGTCCATGTGATGCCTGGCGCATCACCAGTTTTCAGACTTGTTTCTTTTACCTGAACACTCGGTGCGGGCAGCGCAGTTGCAAATTTCTTAATCTCGCCAACGCTTTCCACCCCATCAACGATCGCCCACATTTTGTAATAATAAGTAGTTCCTGGTTTTAACTCTTTTATTCGCAATCTCATTGCTGCTGTTCCCGAAATCCCATTATTAGCGGTGTACTTTATCATCGCTGACTCACTGGTTCCCAGATAACAGCCCCACAGATTCATCTTTGCATCCGGTGAAATGCTTCCAGACACCACAACAAGTGTATCTGTTACCTCAACAATATTTCCTGTACTTACAGTGTATTTGCTTTTCTCCGGCTTTGCTGTCTCATTCGGTGCAGGCAGCGCAGTGGTAAATTTTTTAATTTCGCCAACACTTTCCACCCCATCAATCATAGCCCACATCTTGTAATAATAATTGGTCCCCGGACTTAAATTTTCCACTCGGACTTTCATCTCTGAGGTTCCTGAGATTCCCTTGTCAGCGGTGTATTTTTTCATTTCTGTCTCGCTGGTTCCTAGATAACAGCCCCACAGATCCGTTTTCGTATCCGGGGAGATGCTGCCAGACACCACAACAAGTGTATCTGTTACCTTAACTACTTCTCCTGTGCTTACAGTGTATTTGATTTTCTCCGGAAGGTTAATCCCACTGGTAGCGGCACTACTGAACGCGACACTGTTTCCATATTTGTCATACGCATAAATATGTGTAATATAAGATTTACTTTCATTATTGTGCAGTCCCTTTTTCACTTGAAAATAATAGTATCCATCATTTTTAAGAGTGCCCATCACTTCTTTATTGGTTCCCCAATCTTTCGCAAGATCATCCTGACCATTGGTTCCTGTCCATGTCGGGAACTGCACCCGGTCAATACCATTCGCATCTGTCGCCTTGCAACGCACTGTGTACCCATCACTGTTCAAATCCATGATTGACACATCTGATATTACAGGGTTTGTACGGTCAATAAATACGCCTCCAGAGGATGCGCTGGAGTAATTCCCCGTTGCGTCATAAGCGTATATATGCGTCAAATACGTTCCCTCTACAAGCCCAGACTTCAAGCCGATAATATTGACCCGACAGCTGGCAGTATTCCCGGAAATCGTTCCCGAAAGCCAGACAGCGTCATACCCTGTATGCTTATTAACGTTCCATGAAGGAAACAATACTTTTGTCACTCCTACATTATCACTAACTGTACAAGTCACAGTGTAGCCATCCCTGTTCACGTCGGACACTTTAATATTGGAAATTTGCGGTGCGGTTGTGTCATTTTTCTGATTAACTCCAAGATACACATATCCTATAAATCCGCCATTTAAGCCCGCAACATTTCCCACCGGAACTGTTTTAATTGTTGTATAACTATTTCCGGGACAAGTTGAATTTCCCCCTTCACTGATATAGGCGGTATTTCCCTCAATTTTTTCCAAGATGGCAACATGCCCACTCCAGCAGATTACCGCCGGAGCCTTAATCGTTTGCCCCGTTGAAAAGCCCAAACTCGCTCCATAACTATTATACCACGTTCTTCCTACCTGAGTATTATATGAGCCTTTTCCTGTCAGTTGCATTACTCTTGCACCAACAAACCAAGTACAGCCTCCTGAACCATAAGGATCTCCATACGCTCTCCAGCGCGAATCATTATAAGGGGCATTATTTATGTCAATAACAATCCCCCCTAAACCATTGTTTCTAATCGTTGCAGCTTTTGCTTCTTTTCCACTTACTATTGGAAAAATTAAAAGCAAAAAAAATATACTTGTTATAATTCTTTTCTTCATCATTCTTCCTCCTCATATCATTACGATTATTATACATATTCGTTAATGAAAACAGCTTTTATGCTTTTTTTAAGCGATATTCACTGTCAGCATAACTTAGATATACAGTGTCTTTTTTAAATTTCATCCTATATCCTACTTCTGCATGCATCCTCAACCTCCCCTCTGCCAAAGAAGCTGGCCCTGATTCAGCTTCTGGATTAAGCGGCGTTCCTGTTTTATATTTGGGCATTTCCTCTATTCCAGAAGCTGTCCTGCCACCACGCCCGTCATCTAACACATACTCCCACTGCAATTTACCATCCTATCATCTGTCAAATTCAATACACAAAACGCATCATCCATGCCATCTTCCGTGCTTCTCCTCTCAATTTCCAGAGATTCAACAGAAGATGTATATGTATGTCTGTCATAAATTTTTTTCTGATTCTTCTCATATCAATCGCACCTCAACATTTCAAATAAGAGAATGCCCGTGCTGCACCGCAGCACTAAGCATTCTCCAAAAACTCTCTCAGCTCAATCAAATAATATTGATCAGAAGCACTTTCCCATTCTTAAAACTGAACTGAATTGTAAGATTTTTCTTGTTCAGTTTCTTAATCATTTTTTGTCTTGCTTTTCCTTTGAGAGTGGTTTTTTTACTGCCGCTGGCAGACATCTTTTGTATTTTGGTCTTAGGCGTTATGGCAAATGTGCGGACTTTCTTTTTCAGACCCGACTCATCACCGTCCAGCCTGCACTTTGTAACCAATTGTGTATTCGTTATGGTATACTCCCCATTTACCTGATACATTTCGGCATACGCAGATGCCTTCTGCGGCTCCCGAATCGCCAAAGCTCCTACAATCAGGCACATTGCCAACGACAACGACATAAAAACACAAAATTTTCCTTTCATATTGACCTCCTTTTCATCACTGTGATTCTGTGATTATTATACATGAACGCTGCTCCCATTTTGTTTTTCATTATCTCCTGCCAAAACATTTACTGTGATACAGGAACTATCTTACTATTTGCTATTCACCAATCATATTTTTCAGAAATCGAAACATCGAAATCATAGCTATATCCAGCTAATTCCTCTAAAATGGCTTCTCTATTCTTTTTATTGCGAACATAAAAAACCACATCGGTATCACGCGATTCCAAAAAATCTCTCACTCCCCATTGATCATAACGATGAGATCCTCCTCGATATTCGGTCATCTCCAAATATACATTTTTCAAATTAGGCGTACTAAAAACCGGATAACCCACAGTATGAACTGAGTCGGGTATAACAACACTTTCTACATATGGATTCATATTCATAAAATTACTATAAATACTTTCCACGCCTTCTGGAATAACATACTTTATGTCTTTCTTTTCTTTCGGATAATAAAGAATTTCTTTCATATCCTTTGAAAACAAAACACCCTCTTCCGACTTGTAATTTTTATTATTTGCATCAACATTTACCTCTTGTAAATTTGTCTCCTCCCATTCAGAATAAATAGATTTTCCATCCAACATCTGTACAGATGCTGGTATAGTGATTGTTTTCAAAAAAGAGCCCGTATTCAAAAAAGCAAACTTTTCTATTGTCTTTACTGTATCAGGAATTATATAATTTTCCGTTCGCTTACTACTCGGATATGCTATCAGCACATCTTGCTCCTTGTTAAATAACACTCCATCTTTTGAGGAATACCGCAAATTATCCGGGCTCACAATTATTTCTTCTAACTGGTTTTCAAATTCACATGAGAAATATCTGGCTCCTTTGGGTACCCTCCTACTGGTAAATCCTATACCTCCATCTTCATATCTAACACACGCATTGATAACCAAAATTCCATTTATTGTATCTGGAATATATAATTCGCTGTCATTTCCAGTATAACTCAAAATATAAGCAATCTTCCCGTCTGTTACATATTCAAAATCCTCCCATGTTTGTTTTTCCGCAACCGTCACCGTTATATTCTTTTTGATATTGTTATGAATCATGGGATATAATGTCGCTGTATATTCACCCGGTGTATTATAATCAATATCTGACATTGAAATATCATAACCTCCAGCTGCAAACGGAATTTCTTTTTTTGTTCCGTCAGAATAAGTTGCATATACTCTTCCTAACTGATCTGCAATTCCCATTTCTCTTCCCTGAACTACCACTGCGTCATTATATTCTGATTCAATAGCTACTAACTCACTGTTTTCCAGCCCTGTATTTTCATCTTCCGATTCGTCACTTGGTTGCGTTGAAGGAGTATCAGCAGTATTTTCTTTCTCTTCCTCTTCCGTCACACTTATTTTAAAAATTATTTTTTTGCTTTTTGTCTTCTTACCTTTTTTATATACTACTGTTACATTTATTTGAGTTTGTCCCTTCTTTTTCGCAGTAACTACTCCTTTTGGGGTGACACTGGCAATTTTTTTGTTTTTTACCTTATAATTGACTTTCTTAATTTTAACTCCAGCTGATTTTTGGACTTTAATTTTTGTCTTCCCGCATACTTCCTTTCCTTCTTTTTTTATAATCACAAGTCTCGCAGTATTCTTCTTCAATTTTACCGGCGTTGCAGCCGCAACTATAACAGGCGAAGACATACATAACAATGAAATAACTAAAACACATACTGTAACTGCAGCAAAAATTTTATTTATCCTATTCATATTTTCCTTCCTTTCACTTTACTCCATTTTCCACACAGCTTTTTCCCGCTCTTCTTTCTATACGCTCTGACACGGACATAGTACTTCTTCCCTTTTTTCAGTCCCTTAATTGTTGCAGACGACTTATATTCTCCGAAAGATTTCGTCTTTTTCTTTTTCGTGAATTTTTTATTCTGCGCATATTGGAGCTGGAAGCCTGCCACGTTTGACTTCCACTTCCACGAAACTACCAGCTTTTTCTTTTGGACATAAACATAACGGATTTTCACACGCCCCGGCTTTTTTACCTTTTTATTCTTACTGCTGGTACTGCCTACCGGCCAGTATCCGGTATATCCGCCACCGTAGTCAAAATCGACGTCCGTCTGCTGACCGGAATTTCCGGTTGACGGCAGGGATGGCGTCTGACCCGTGTTGCCTGTGTTACCGGCATTATCCGACGAATCCGATTTCTTTTCCACAATTTCAAAGTTCCTTGTCTCTGTGCCTCGAAAAAGTTCCATTCCAGTCAATGTCACCGTTGCTGTTCCCACAGAATAATTATTATCATACGAGATTCTATAATCCTCATTCACTTTCAGCACATAATCGCCACAGGTAATTGACACTTCCGGCTTATAGGCGTCATATATTGTGTACTCCATTCGCTCCGGCTTCAGTGTAATCTGACAATTTTTGAGTTCCACTCTCCCTTCAAATTCATACTCATCCAATTTGTCTGGAGAAATGTGGTAGAACACAAGAGACGATCCCGTATTTTTATACCAGACAATTTCCCCTTTTTTGGTGTAAATCGGCGCACAGCCCGCGAGCCTCGCATACAGGGTATGTATGTCGCCCTGCAACACTCCTGCGGCATTGATGCACGCGACCTTCAAAGTAGTGAAATTCTCCGCGTCCTGTTCTTCCCAGAGCACGTAGAGCTCATTTTCCGAAACCCTAACCAGATGGGGATTGCCCACTTCTTTCTTTGAGCCCTCCTTATAATTTGTCAGCCAGATTATTTCCGTATTTTCCAATTCTGTATCTGTTGATGTAACAAATATATTTCTCTGGGCAAACGCGGAATAGTCTTCTCCCTGTGCAACCGAGTTGCCAGCTACAATCAATCTGCTACCTGCCAATTCAAATCCGCCTACTTCAACGCCGGTATCATTCGCTCCCCGGTTTCCTTCAATCGACAGAACATTTTGAGAAATGCAGGATGAAATGTCATCCGTCTGCGCTCTCGTCAGCACAACGGCCCTCGGATACGCATCCCCGTGATCCAGACGATACAGATAATTTCCGTCTGTCTTAACAAATTGGTTAAATGAATGGCTTACATAACCGAAGCTGATATTCTTTACATCATACTGGCTCTGACGAATCGTCATAGACAACTCATCCAGCACAAAAGTCATATTGGCCTGGTGATTCACCCCATCATTAGACTTATACATCTCATGGCAAGTATGTATATAAAGCATATCCTGGCTCTCCGCCATCCGAAGGCTTCCGGCATCAAACGGAACACTTGTATTGGCTCCCCGAACAGACACCGCGTCTAACCGATTCCATTCTGTATCGTATTTTACAATACGCATCACTTCTGTTTCATCACTCTCATCCGGATTGTTCTGACCGAATACGAGAAAATTATAGGAATCTCCACAAAAACATCCGCCAAACAGGGGCAATTCCATATCCAGTTCTTGCTGCCCGGTCAACTGAAA
Organism: uncultured Lachnospiraceae bacterium; assembly: GCA_947631075.1. GTDB lineage: Bacteria > Bacillota > Clostridia > Lachnospirales > Lachnospiraceae > Eubacterium_F. The sequence goes on along the minus strand of CANRJU010000043.1, from coordinate 1,284 downwards.
GATATCCGAATACTCTTCCACAACCACTGAATCGCTGTATGCCTCGACACGCATAAACCCATTATCCGTCTCTTTCAGATAAGCCTTAACCGGCTGTGCCCAGCGTTTTTCATCTACGTACCCGTGAGAATTTCCTGCATTTGACTCCACGGTTCCTTCCGATGAATACTCCATAAATTTTAAATGATTTTCAGCCACACGAGAGGGGGATGGGTTTGCACTGTCTGAACTGCTGTCGTCCGGGGTATCACTCGGCAAGCTTTCATCTGGCAAATCCTCGCCCGGCATATCCTCCTCTGGCTCTGCCGGTATGATCGGAACATCCTCCGCGCCGCTTTCAACTCCGTTTATTTCCCCTTCGTTGGGAAAATCATGCGCCGTCTCTGTTCCCGCATCCGACCATAATTCATCATCGGACAGATCCACATAGACAACCGGACGTATGCCCGCCACCGTGTCCACATCCATAATTTCGCTGATTCCTCCATCTGGAAATACATACATAGCCGTATCATTTGTCGCGCCCGGTCCCCGCAGCCACCAGGCATCCGCTGACTCCGTATTGGAATACCGATACGGCTTTGTCGCCGCATAAGCAGTATTGCTCGCTGACCTTGTGTTCGACGCCTGATATTTATCGCAAAATTCAAACGCATACCCGGTGTTCATTGCTTCATCATACGACAATAAATACACCTTATCCTGCGTCGGGTTTCCGCCCTCTGCTCCCTGAAAGGTCTCCGCCGCCACGTTTACCACTGTCCTGGTCTGTATAGCCGCCTGTTCTTTTTCATCAAACGCTGTCTTATAAAACGTATTATTCAGCCATTTTCGCATGCCACAAGTTTCCCATGTGCAATTCTCGTCCTTGTCATTGTATTTTCCGGCATCCAGTATCTTGTCCGACAACAGCAAGGCACGATTTCCCGAACGGGACAGAATACGCCACCGCACAGGTTCCATTTCATCCGATAAATTGACCTTGCCATCTCCATTGGTATCATTTTGATAATAGCGGCCAAAATAGATACAATCCCACTTTCCTATCTCAATCATACCAGAGTCCGCCGAAGCGTATTCAGGTATGCTCGTCACTGCCAATATAATGGCAAGCAACAGCGCGAACATTTTTGTTAATTTCACGTCGTTTCCTCCTCGTCCTTTTTTTCATTACTTTTGTTATTTCTTAATCTTCACTTTCTTTATTTTGCTCCACTTTCCGTATGCCTTTTTTCCTCCTCCCTTTTTGTACGCCCTAACGCGTACATAATACTTCTTTCCCTT
>CANRJU010000042.1 GCA_947631075.1 uncultured Lachnospiraceae bacterium | reverse complement strand
GAGGTGCGGCGGCAGCTGGGCGAATTCGCGGAGGAAGAATATATGGAGCGGCTGCGGACGTTTCTGTTTGCCAACAAGGACCAGAACGTTGTAAAGGACCGCCTGCGGCTGGTGATGAGCCAGATTCCGGTGCGGATGACGAGCAGCAAGTTCTTGGACCGTGTCAAGGAGACCATGACGCTGTACCAGGGGGGAGACATCGCTTCCCTGAACAGCTTTGTCTATATGCTGCAGACGGCCGCCATGGTGTACGAGCCGGCGCGGCATGTGGGCGAGTACGGGGAACTGGAGGAGGCGCTGGCGCGGCTTGAGCAGGCGGATTACGGGGCGTTTGCGGAGGAGGAGTACAACAATCTGGCGGGCGTTCTGGAGGAAGGCGCCCGGCGGATTCACGAGCTGACGGATTTTTACTACTCGCTCCAGAAGGTGGCAAATGGCATCTACGCGATGTGCCTGCTCGGAGAGATGCCCGGCAGAGGCAGCAAGCTCTATGACGCCTGCCGCTCCATCTGGGTCTGCCTGGCCAAGAGGGAGTACCTGGAGGAGATGCTAGTGCCCCTGGAGGGGCGCATCGAGCCGATGGTGGAGCAGTCAAGCTATCTGGAGTCAGTGCTTTTTGAGATACAGACTTCTTATAAGAAGCAACTGGAGGAGACAGAGCTGACGGAGACGTTCCGGAACCTGGGAGCGGTGGCCAACCTCTTGTCGGACAGCCTTTTCGCGGAGCTGTTCCGGGAGGAGGAAGGAGAGTGGACGGCGGACGCCGCCTATGTGCAGCGGCGCGCCGGGGAGGTTGTGGATCAGATCGCCGGGAAGCTCAAACAGGTCTCCCGGCCGGTGAAGCGGGCTATTATGGCCCAGGTGTTAGACAAGCTCCCGCCCTCTTTTGAAAATTCGGGGGACGCCATGGATTATATACGGCTGAACCTGTTCGGCTGCCAGAATCCGGGAGAGAAATGTGTGGTTTTGACGCTTTTGAGGGATCTGATGCGGGAGGAAGAGAGCTGGCAGCCGCAACCAAGTCGTTAGAGCGAACTGGGTCGCTCAGAAACGAGGATTTATATGATTCATTGGTATAGAAATCTATATATGGATGAAAAGGTCGGGAAGAATCCGGGAAAGAGCAGAAGGCGCGTGATGAAAAAAAAGGCGCGTGAAATCGGAAAACAGCTGGGAATCAGCCGCAGTTATGTGTCGAGAATTGAAAAAAAGGCGCTGCAGAAGCTGTGCGGCAAAAATTATTATGTGATCGCGCTGGCGCAGAATCCGGAAAACATTTTTGAAATCATGGGAACGAGACAGTTCTTTTTCCGGCGGTATGAGAGGATGGACATCTATGTGGTGGGCCTGGCGGCAGACAGAAAATCCGCCATAGAGCTCACGCAGGAGATTCTTGTGCCTCTTTTGAATCAGGGGGAGGTCCGCCTGAGGGAGCATTTTCCCAGGAAGGATTTCCGGTAGCTGTCGGTGAATGGAGGGCGGCATGTCGATATTTCTGGCAATACTAAAGTGGATAGGGATCGCGCTCGGCGGAATCGTGGGACTGGCGCTCCTTCTCGTGGCCGCGGTGCTGTTCGTGCCCGTTCGGTACTACATTGCGGGACACGGCACGGAGGCGGGAAAGACAGAGTTCGGATTCCGCGTGAGTTTTTTGCTCCGATCGGTGATGCTGGAGAAAAAAACGGACTCGGACCAGATCCGGATCCGGATCTGCGGGATTCCGGTCGGAAAACCATTCGGAGGCGAAAAGCCGGAGAAAGAAAAAACGGAAACAGAAAAAACAGAAGTAGAAAAGCCGGATGAGAAGAAAGCGGCCGAAAAATCGTCGAAGAAAGAGGGAAGAAAGCCATCGAACGGGACGGCGGAAGCCGGGACAGCGCCAGGAACGGCGGACAAGACCCGTGAGGAGAAAAAATCCCCGGAAAGGCGATCGGACGAGAAAACGTCCCGCGAGACGAAAAAAAAGCAATCTGACAAGAAGAAGTCCTTTTCTTTTGAAACGGTTTCGAGTATAATAAAAGAGATACGGGACAGAGGCAACCGGAGAGCCGTCCGGGCGGTCTGGGGCGAGTTCACCGCTTTATTGCGCTATCTCGCGCCGAAAAAGGTACGGGCGCGGTGTCGGATCGGCACGGGGGACCCGTCTGGTACGGGACTTCTGTTCGGCGGAATCTCGCTGATGCCGTTCGCGTACGCGGAGGGCGTGCAGCTCGCGCCGGATTTTGAAAACAAGGTATTTTGCGCAGACGGATATATGAAGGGGCGGATGCGGACCATTTATCTCGTCCGGCTCTTGATCCGGCTGTATCGCAACAGGGACATAAAGAGACTGATGGATTATTTTATGAAAAAGGAGGCCGCATAAATGGCAGATAATAGTTTTAGCAGTACGGTGGAGTCTTTGTTTAAGGGAATGGACGCTTTTATCACGACCAAGACGGTAGTGGGGGACGCGATCCGCTTTGAGGACGGCACGATCATCCTTCCCCTGGTGGATGTGAGCTTTGGAGTGGCCGCGGGCGCTTTCGCCGACACGTTCTCGGAGGAGAAGAAAAATGGAAATAAGAGCAACGGAGGCGGCGGCATGGGCGGCAAGATTCAGCCGAGCGCTGTCCTCGTCATCAAGGACGGCACGTCGAAGCTTGTCAATGTGAAGAATCAGGACAGCGTCACGAAAATTCTTGACATGGTGCCGGATTTTGTGGACCGTTTTTCCAAAAAAGAGGATAAGCCCGAAGAAAAAAATGAAAAAATGTAAAAAAGTCTTGCAATCCTGACAGAATTTTGCTAGAATAGTCGTGTTGTCGTGTGTGAGAAGAATACGCAGAAGGAGGTGCTTTTCATGGCTAAATGTGCAGTATGTGGAAAAGGCGTACATTTTGGCAACGCTGTCAGCCACTCTCATAGAAGAAGCAACAAGATTTGGAAGTCGAATCTGAAATCCGTTAGAGTTAAGGTTAATGGCGGTACAAAGAAAATGTATGTATGCACTTCATGCCTTCGTTCTGGAAAAGTTGAGAGAGCATAGAATTGGATATTGAGCAACATCTGCCGACATTGGATATGTCGGCATTTTTGCATTTGGGCGTTTTTTGTTGCGGATATAGGGGAAACTGTGGTATACTGTATATGTGGGGCTGGGAGGAATATGGGGGTGTTATAATTGCGAAAACAATGTGCGGTGATGCTCTGCCTTGTATTGGTTTTTCTGCTGGCTTCCTGCGGGAGAGAGACGGGCATCGTGACCAATCCGACGCTGAAGCGGGCGGATTATGAGAAAAAAGAGGAAGGCAACATTTCAGTCGGATTTATACAGACGGGGAAGGAATCGGACTGGCGAGACGCCAATACCAACAATTTTTTAAATGTTTTTACCGAGAGCATGGGCTTTCGGCTGGTGTATGTAGATGGAAATTCCGATCCCAAGCGCCAGATCAAGGCCATGTACGATCTGATTGCCCAGAAGATGGATTACATCATACTGGATCCCATCGTGGAGGACGGATGGGAGGACGCGCTGAGGACAGCGAAAGAGGAGGGGATTCCGGTCATTATATCCGACCGGGAGGTGAGCGCGGATCCCTCTCTCTATACCTGCTGGATCGGCTCCGATTTTGAAAAAGAGGGAGAGTCGGCTATCCAATGTCTGGAGGATTACCTGGAGGAGAGGGACCGGCTGGACGATCCGCTGAAGATCGTGATCCTGGAGGGGACGGAGGGAGCTACCGCCGCCATCGGGAGGACGAAGGGCATCGAGAAGGGAATCGCCAGACACAAGAAATGGGAGGTCGTCGCCAAGAAGTGCGGCAACTTTACCCAGGGCGAGGGCAAACAGGTCATGGAGAAGATTCTGGAGGAGCATGACGATTTCGACGTGCTGATTTCGGAGAATGATAACATGATGTTCGGCGCCATGGACGCCATGGACGACGCGGGAGTTTCCTTCGGCGTTGACAAGGACGTCATTACCATATCCTTTGACGCTCTCCGGGAAGCCTTTAAGGAGATGACGGCCAAGAGGCTGATCGCCACCATAGAGTGCAACCCGCTGCTCGCGAGCACGGCGAAACAGGTGATTGACAAGCTGGAGAGCGGTCAGAAGGTCAAGAAGAAAACATACACGGAAGAAAGTGTTTTCACATATAAAAACGTGGCGGGTGTTGTACCCAGCCGGCCATACTAAGGAGGCGTTCCGATGAAGAAATCACTGCGTCAGAGGGTACTTTTCCTGATTTTTACATTTGTGCTTGTACTGGTTCTTGTGAGCGTATGGATGAGCTATAAAAATATTAAGGAGACGGGAGACGAATTTTATTACAATACGGCCAGCACGGTGGCGGAGACGTGCCGTCTGATTATTGACAGGGACAGCATACAGAATTATGTGGAGACCGGGGAGCGGAACAACAGCTATTATGAGACGTGGAACAAGCTGATTGATTACCGCAATACCAACGAGGACATTGAGAGGCTGTCCGTGGTGAGCTTTGACAGAAACGGCTGCCACTATATCTTTGAGACAGATCTGTCGCCCCAGAGCGCCTTTCTGGGGGACAGCTGCGATTTTGACGCCCAGCAGCAGGAGGTTCGGGACAAGCTGATTCAGGGGAAAGAGGTGCTGACCATTCAGTACGACACCCGGATGGATGTGTACCGTCCGCTGCTCTCCTCCTACGACATGCCGGTGGGGTATGTGGTGGTGGGACTGTCCACGGTGCGGGCCAAGAAGGAGCAGGCCCGGTACATCCTGGAGACGCTGCTGGTGCTGATCGGGCTGACCTTTGTAGTGGCCATCATATTTGCCTGGAACCTGTCGCGGACGGTGATAAGGCCCATCAATAAGCTGTCGGCCGCCGCCGCCAGCTACGCGGGCACCATTGTGGAGGAGGGGCAGTCCGCCCTCCAGAAATTGAAAATCCGCACAGGCGACGAGATCGAGCAGCTGTTTCATTCCATGCAGAAGATGGAGACGGATCTTCTGAATTCCGCCAGCAAGTTGTTGATGGAGACGTGGAACAGCAACCACGACAGCATGACCGGCATGTACAACAAGCGCTATCTGCAGGAGTTTATGGGACAGTATGTGCAGAATAAGGCGCTGGGCGTATTCTATTTTGACGTGGATAATCTGAAAAAGATGAACGATATATGCGGCCACGAACAGGGGGACGCGGTGATCTGCGGCACGGCGGATTTTATCAAAAAATATGAGAGCTCGGAGGAGGCCTTCGGGTTCCGCATGGGCGGCGACGAGTTTCTGCTCATTGTCTCGCCCTGTCCCCAGGAGCACGCGGAGGAGCTGTTCCGGACGATGCAGAACGATCCGGAGCGGGAGCTGACGCCGCCGGACAGCCAGGTGAACTGCCGGATTTCCATGGGATTTGTCTGGTCGGATTCCGGGGAGAACCTGGAGGGGCTGGTGAAGCTGGCGGATAAGAAGATGTACCAGGATAAGAAAAGCCATAGGGAGTAGGCTTTTAGCAATCTAAATAATTTACATGCTTTTTATCATTGTAAAAATTTAGTTGTTTTCAACAACTAAATAGGTTATACCCCAGCACCAGGCAGGCGATGATGATGCACAGGGCGAGGAGGCCATGGTGGATAAAGAGCATGATGAGCATGCCGATTCCGATCCAGAATAGTATGAAGCCGAACAGCCGCTTGATACCGCTCACCTGCCTTTCGCCGCATGTAGGGATTTCGAGAACGCGAAGCATCCGGAAACGAACTTTTTCCCATGAGAAACATTCGTTTTCCGAGGAGAAACCCGCTATATAACATCATTATATGCGAAGACGTGGTTTTAATTGCTTTTTTATGGGTCACAATGTAAAAATATTAACATATATGTGAAAAAATACATTTGTTAGATTGGAGGTTTACCATGAAGGGACAGATGGATACAGAGATGGGGAAAATTGTAGTTGACGAGGACGTTTTGGGCAAGTATGCCGGGTCTGCCGCCGTGGAGTGCTTTGGCGTGGTGGGCATGGCTTCGGTCAATATGAAGGACGGCATCGTCAAGCTGCTGAAAAGGGACAACCTGCGTCACGGGGTAAATGTGTCGATCGAGGACGGCAAGCTGGTGATCGAGCTGCATATCATCGTTGCCTACGAGGTCAGCATTCTGGCTGTGGCAGAGAATCTGGTGGATAATGTGAAGTACAAAGTAGAGGAGTACACTGGTATGGAAGTGGGAAGGATTGTGGTATGTGTAGAAGGGGTCAAGGTAATCAATTAACGGCTAATTTTGATTTGGAGGAAAGAGGTTTGGTAATAAATACGATTGGTGCCGCCGAAATACAGAAATTTTTCCTGGCGGGGGCAAATGCGATAGATGCCAAAAAAGAAACAATCAACGATCTGAATGTATTTCCGGTTCCCGACGGCGACACCGGGACCAACATGACGATGACCATCATGGCCGCGGCCAGGGAGGTGGCCTCTCTGACAGATCCGGACATGAAGCAGATCTGCAAGGCCATATCCAGCGGTTCCCTGCGGGGAGCCAGGGGAAACTCCGGCGTGATTCTCTCCCAGCTTCTGCGGGGATTTACCAAGGTAGTGGGGAAGGCGGAGCAGGCGGATGTGCGCGTTCTGGCGGACGCCTTTGAGCGGGCGGTGGACTCGGCTTACAAGGCCGTCATGAAGCCCAAGGAGGGCACGATTCTCACCGTGGCCCGGTGCGGCGCCCAGAAGGCGGCCGAGATGGCGGAGCGCACGGACAATATCATTGAGATGATCAATGCCGTGATTCTTCACATGCGGGACGTGCTGGACCAGACGCCGGACATGCTGCCGGTGTTAAAGGAGGCCGGAGTGGTGGACTCCGGCGGAGAGGGCCTTTTGGTCATTCTGGAGGGAGCTTACGACGCCCTTCTGGGAAAAGAGGTCAGCTGTGAGATCGAGCAGGAGAAAGCGCCTGGGCCCGCGCCCGCGGCGACAGGAGTCAAGGCGGTAGAGGACGCGGATATCCGGTACGGATACTGCACAGAATACATTATTATGCTGGAGAAATCATTCGGCGCCGAGGAGGAGAAGGAGTTCAAGGCCTATCTGGAATCCATCGGGGACTCGATTGTCTGTGTGGCCGACGAGGACGTGGTGAAGGTGCACGTCCACACGAACGATCCGGGCCTCGCCATTCAGAAGGGCCTCTCCTACGGGGCGCTGACCAGCATGAAGATTGACAACATGCGGGAAGAACACAATGAGCGCGTGATTTTCCAATCGGGGAAGAACGCGGAGCAGAATAAAAATGCAGAAAAGAACGCGGGGCAGAATAAAAAGACAGAAGAAAACGCGGAGCCGAATATAAATGCGGAAAAAAGCGCGGAAAAGGAAAAATGGGCGAAGAACGGATTTATCTGCGTGTCGGTGGGAGACGGCCTGGACGAGATTTTCCGGGGACTGGGAGCGGACAAGATCATCGCGGGCGGACAGACCATGAATCCCAGCACGGAGGATATCCTGGAGGCGATTTCACAGGTAAATGCCGACACGGTATTTGTGCTGCCCAACAATTCCAATATTGTCCTGGCGGCGGAGCAGGCGAGGGACCTGACTAAGGACAAGCAGGTGGTGGTCGTGCCGTCCAAGAACATTCCACAGGGAATTTCCGCCCTGATCCAGTTTTCCGAGGGCCTGTCCTTAGAGGAGAATCTGGCCTCTATGGAGGAGGGAATGAAGGCCGTGAAGTCGGGGCAGATCACCTATGCTGTCCGGGATACGTCCCTGGACGGCAAGACCATTAAGGCGGGAGACATCATGGGCCTCACGGACAAGACCATTGAGACGGTGGGGACGGACGTGGTGGATACCACGGCGGAGCTTGTCAGGAAAATGATCGATGAGGACTCCGAAGTCGTCACGCTCTACTACGGGGAGGAGGCTTCGGAGGAAGAAGCAAACCAGATTGCCGACCGGATCAAGAGCATGGGACAGGATCTTCAGATTGATGTGGAGTACGGCGGACAGCCGATATATTATTTCTTTGTATCCGTGGAGTGATGGGGCATGAAAAGTAAAAGACGTCGGAATTTTATAATACTGGGCGCGGTTTTCGCGGCGCTGCTCGTAGTGCTTTTGGCGTACCTCGTCTATGTGTACTCGTACAACCGGACCCAGAGGAATCTGATTTCTCCTCTGGGCGGCGACGTGTGCACGCTGGACATTCATCCCAGGGGCGGCGAGACGGACTCATGGGAAAAAAAGGTGGAAAATGAGGGCGAGCCGGAGATTTCATACACCGGCATGATCTACGAGGGAAAGATTACCAATTACAGCTCCAGCGACATCGCCGAGTGGAGGCTGAAGCTGGACATCAACATGGAGTGCTACCTGAACAACGCCTGGTGCGGCAGGCTGGAGATCCACCAGTTCCGGGACAAAAAGGAGAGCGTTCAGACGCTGGACCTGCGGAATTGCGGGGATGAGAAGATTACCCTGGACTACAAGACCGAGGGGCCGGATCTGATGATTCATATGCTGCCGGGGGATTATGTGGTGTACCTGCCGGATGAGGCCTCCAATGAATTTCCTATTGCGGCCCACCGCAAGGGGGACGAGGAAGAAAGCGCTGTGAACATCGGCCTTATTTTCTATTATCTGCCGTCGGAGGACGGGCAGGGGGCGCTTTCGTTTAACAATTTCGACCTCCAGTATTTTCTGCGGAAGGATATGACGCAGGATATATGGTTCCGCGTGCTGGCGGCGGCTTTTCTGCTCTGGCTTCTGGTGGCGATCAACATGACGGCCGTGGAACTCAATATGCGCAAGGCGAGACAGCGCATGCAGCAGGACGCGAAGATTATCGAGCAGTCGCTCAGCGTGTTTACCCGCTTTTTTGACGCCAAGGACCCCTACACGACGGGGCACTCGGAGAGGGTGGCGGAGTACTCCCGGATGATCGCGGAGAAAATGGGATTTTCCGAGGAGGAGTGCAATCGGATCTACTATATCGCCATGATGCACGACTGCGGAAAATTTTTCATTCCGGATGAGATTCTGAAAAAGCCGGGGAAGCTCACGGACGAGGAGTTCGAGGTGATCAAGACCCACACGGTGAGGGGAGCGGAGCTGCTCGATGACTTTACCTCGCTGGAGGGAATCAAGGAAGGCGCGCTGTACCATCACGAGCGCTATGACGGCAAGGGATATCCGAGCGGCAAAAAGGGAGAGGAGATCCCGCTGATCGGACGGATTATCTGCGTGGCGGACGCCTTTGACGCCATGAACAGCCGCCGGTGCTACCGCGATAAGCTCACGGAGGAACATATTATATCGGAATTTGAGCGGAATCGGGGCAAGCAGTTCGATCCCGGCATCGTGGACTGTTTTCTGGAGATCGCGAGGGAGCTGATTCGAGGGTCGGAAGCGGTGGATTACAAAGAACAGAAGAGTACAATCTAAAAAGGGAAGTGATCGGATGCCTGGCAATGGAGAAATTATTAAGGATGTAGTTGAGCGGTTTCAAAAGATACAGTTTCATATGATAAACGCGAAGGAAGAAAACGCGACTAAAACATATGAAGGGCTGAAAGAAGATTATTTGTCAATGAAAGCGATTTTGACGTCGTTGGGTGTGAATTTGACGGAGATAGACAGAATAAAGGAATAGCTTTACAGTTTTGCGGAATACTAGGATTATAAAACCCCTTTCTGAACGAAAGTTTGGAAAGGGGTGGTTTTTGAAAGAGAAAAATTATTTTCAATAATTGAAAATAATTCAAAAAAATTAGCAGCCAGGACTTGACAGTGCTAATAATTTGTGCTATAACGTATATAACAAGTAAAACAAAGCGCCGCGCGACAGCATCGCGCGAGTAAAAGAAAGAAGGAATTACTATGTTGAGACCAAGTATTTTTGGAAGCAATTTTATGGATGATATGTTTGATGATTTTTTCCGCACGCCGATGTTCCACGGCAGCCGCTTGAACACGACCGGACTGATGAGCACCGATATCACGGAGAAGGACGGCAGTTACCAGATTGAGATGGATCTTCCGGGGTTTGACAAGTCCGATGTGAGCGCGGAGCTGAAGGACGGATATCTCACCATCTCGGCTAAGAACAACCGGGAGAATGAGGACCATGACAAGTCCGGCAAGGTGATCCGCAGGGAGCGCTATCAGGGCGTCTGCCAGAGGAGCTTCTATGTGGGTGAGGCTGTTACCGAGGAGGATATTCAGGCGAAGTTCAAGGACGGCGTGCTGACCCTCACGGTTCCGAAGAAGGAGAAGCAGCCGGAGATTGAGCAGAAGAAGTATATCTCCATAGAGGGATGACAGCGTTATGACCAGTAGGTCGACACTATCGCGGAGTGCCAGATGTTTGAAATGGTAACGTCATGATGAATGAATTATGATGTTGCCACGGTATAGGGGCTGCCTCAGGAGCGGGGCGGCCCTTTCTGTTTTTTGACAGACATTCATATTTTTGGTATACTCATTTCATAATGTATAGCTGGATTTATAGTTCCAAGGTTTACTATTGTTTGAGAGTTGAAACGGCATGGGGGCAATTCCCGTGAGGGATTGACCGAAAAGATATTGTAACAGGAAAGGAATTCACTCTGTCATGGGAGATTTGCTGATTGATATTGTGGGAGACGCTGTCTGGGACACGCTGAAGCTGATCCCGTTTCTGTTCGCAGCCTATCTGGTTATGGAGTGGCTGGAGCACAAGACCGGGAGCCGGACGCAGGCCATGATCCGCAGAGCGGGCCGGCTGGGCCCTGTTTTTGGAGGCATACTGGGGATGTTTCCGCAGTGCGGCTTTTCCGCTGCCGCCGCCAACCTCTTTGCGGGGGGACTGATTACGGCGGGGGCGCTGGCGGCCGTTTTTTTGTCCACCTCGGATGAAATGCTGCCTATTTTCATCTCTGAGGCGGTGCCGGTGGCTACCATATTGAAGATTCTCGTGGTGAAAATGGTCCTGGCAGTGATCAGCGGATTTGTGCTGGATTTTTTGTGCCACACGCTGATCCGCAAGGAAATACGATATAAAAACATACATGCCATGTGCGAGAGCGAACACTGCAAGTGCGAGGAGGGGATTCTGTCCTCCTCCGTGCGCCATACCTTACATATCGCGGCCTTTATTTTCCTTATCACACTGGCGCTGAACGCGGCGATTGTGGGCGTGGGAGAGCAGCAGTTAGCGCATGTGATCCAGGACATACCCCTTGTGGGGGAGCTGGTGGCGGGACTTGTGGGACTGATTCCGAATTGCGCGGCCTCCGTGGTGATTACGGAGCTCTACGTCCAGGGAGTGATCGGCGCGGGCCCCATGATGGCCGGGCTTTTGTCGGGGGCCGGCGTGGGATTTCTGGTGCTGTTCCGAATCAACAAAAAACACCCCAAGCAAAATCTGGGGCTTTTGGGGTTTGTGTATGTGGCCAGCGTGATCTGGGGAATCCTCATAGAACTCACCGGAATCCGATTTTAGATGACAGGCAAGAGGCATTTTTCCCCTGAAGTCATGGATTTGCAGGTGAAAAAATCGGTGCATGGTGATTCTGTCCAGCGAAGGAAGCAGGTAAAAAGAAACCGTATTAAAGCAGAAAACAGCTCCCTGTCCTGTGAACAGAGAGCCATTTTCCAGAGAAATTCTTCAAAGAAATTCTCCAAGGAGATCAACAAATGAAAATTAAAGAAAAAAATGTACAAACAAGCAAATTTAATTTTTAATCAGCTTTACAGCTGTTCCGTAAGCCATGATCTCGGCAGCGCCCTGCATCACGGAAGCGGAATTGAACCGAACGGCTACAATGGCGTCGGCGCCCAGGGAAGTCGCCTTCTCTACCATACGCTGAATGGCAATCTCGCGGGCCTCCTCCAGCATCTTTGTATAAGAACCCAGCTCGCCGCCTACCATGCTCTTGAATCCGGCGCCCATATCCTTAAACGCGTTTTTGGACTGCACTGTGCTTCCCTGAACCAGACCCAGTGTCTGCATGGAGTAGCCCTCTACTGTCTCGGTGTTTACAATGATCATCTTCAGATCCTCCTTTTTCTTTTCCCTTTAATTTGTGTATCTATGAGCCGGTTCCTTTGACCGCTCACTTTTTAATTATACAATAAAAATTTTTTATTTTCAAGAGAAAGCGAGGAAATCCCTATGAAAACAGCCAACACAAAATTTGTCAGCAAAAAATTTGTTAGCAAAAAATTTATCTGTAAAAAAATCGTCAGCCCCAATTTTTCCGGCAAAAAATCAGAGTTTGCCCAAAATCCGGAATTTGTCATCACGGAGTCTATGGTGGAGGGTTTTCGGCAATATCTGGTGGAAGATGAAAAGGCGCCGACCACGATCGACAAGTACATCTGTGATATCAAAAAGCTAATGCAGTACGCGGATGGGCAGAGGATTACCAAGGAGCTCATGATCCGCTACAAGGAGAAATTGTACAAGGAAGATGACTATAAAGTCCGCAGCGTAAATTCATTTCTGGTGGCGGCGAACCGTTTTTTCGAGTACATGGAGTGGTACGGCGTCCGGGTCAAGACCTACCGGGTGCAGAACGAGACGTTCTGCGAGGAGGAGCGGTGCATTACGAAGGAGGAGTACAAACGGCTTCTGAAGGCGTGCAAGGAAAAGAAAAATATGCGCCTCTACATGATTCTGGAGACTATCGCCGCAACGGGCATGCGGGTGTCGGAAATCCAGTACGTCACAGCGGCGGCCGTGAAGCGGGGCGTCGTCGAGATCCACAACAAGGGGAAAATCCGGTCGGTCCTCCTTCCCACGAAACTGAAAAAACATCTTCTGATTTATATCTATAAGCGGCAAATCGCCCGCGGGCCTATTTTCTGCACAAGGAGCGGAAAGGCCGTGAACCGCAGTAATGTGTGGGGCGAAATGAAGAAAATCAGCCGGGCGGCGGGGGTGGATCCAGATAAGGTGTTCCCCCATAATCTGAGGCATCTGTTCGCCCAGTGCTTCTATCATATGAAAAAGGATCTGGCAAAGCTGGCGGACCTTCTGGGGCATAGCTCAATCGAGACAACGAGAATCTATATTCGCGAAAGTTCAAAGGAATATCTAAAACAACTGGATCAGATGGATCTGGTGGAACCCTATTACTGAAAATTGAAAAAGGATGTGGCAGGAGGAGAATGGGACATAATAAAAAATATGTCTTAAATCTCTCCGAAAAAGCAGTTCTGTCACCCGGAAACAATATCCAGATTATGGAAATTTTGCGTTCAAAAAGCAACGCACAACATAATTAGCGATTTTTTTGTTATAATTAACAGGACCAAAATATCACTGATTATGAAATTTGAGGAAAATCGGCAAAAAGACTTGAAATCATAAAAGTTATCTGCTACAATAAAGCCCGTGATTGCAATCCATATTTTTTATTATGTAGTAAACAAGTTAAAACAATTGGAATATGGAAGGCAATCAGGCCAATGTAAAAGAGGTAATGGGATGAGCAGGACAGTTACACCGGAGAAAATTGAAGATTTCAAGGAAGGACTGCGCAACCGCAGGGTCAATGAGGCCACCATCCGCAAGTACACAGCCAGCATAAAGGATCTGGAGGAGTACCTGCAGGGCCGGGAAATCACGCAGTCGCGCCTGGAGGAGTACAAGACGTGGCTGATCGACGAGAAGCAGCGCAAAAAGAGCAGTATCAATTCCTATATTATTGCCATTCGCAGCTTTTGCCGGATTATGAATTGGGACGGGCTGGAGCTTCACACCTATACGCTGGACGTCAGTCCCGGAACCAAGTATATTTCCCGGAGTGATTATCAGCGCCTGGTCACGACGGCCATGTATTTTAAAGAGTACCGGCTTGCCATGATGATTCAGACATTGTGCCACATGAACATCCGTTACAGCGAGATGGACCGGCTCACGGTGGAGGCGGTGCGGGACGGTTTTGTCG
>CANRJU010000041.1 GCA_947631075.1 uncultured Lachnospiraceae bacterium | reverse complement strand
CCTCTCGGTCTTTCTGTGAGTAATAAATCTCCTGATACGTCTCGAAGCTCTCAAGCAGCTCCTCGTGGGTTCCCTGTCCCACAATCTGCCCCTCGTCCATGACGAGGATCCGGTCCGCTCCCTCCACAGAGGAAATGCGCTGCGCGATAATCAGCTTGGTCGTGTCCTTTAAGGAAGTGGAAAAGCTCTGCCGGATCTTGGCCTCTGTCGCCGTGTCCACGGCGCTGGTGCTGTCGTCCAGAATCAATATCTTTGGCTTTTTCAACAGGGCCCTGGCAATACACAGACGCTGCTTCTGCCCGCCGGACACATTGACGCCGCCCTGTCCCAGTTCCATGTCGTACCCCTCGGAGAAGTCCCGCACAAAAAGATCGGCCTGCGCCTCTCTCGCCGCCTCGTAGACCTCCTCGTCGGTGGCATTTTCATCGCCCCAACGCAGATTGTCCATGATGGAGCCGGAAAACAGGGTATTTTTCTGCAGCACCATAGCTACGCCGTTGCGCAGGTTGTTCAGGGAGTAATCCTTTACGTTGACGCCGTCCACTAACACTTCTCCCTCGGTGCAGTCGTAGAGCCTGGGAATCAGCTGCACCAGAGAGCTCTTGCCGGACCCGGTAGAGCCGATAATTCCGATAATCTCTCCCGGATTCGCCGTAAAGTTTATATTCTGCAGCACATTGTGCTTGTGCTTTTTGTAATAGCGAAATCCCACATTCCGAAACTCGATTTTTCCCTGAGTGACCAGACGCTCCTTCTCTTTTGCCTCATTGTCATTGAGGTCGATCGATGTGTTCAGCACCTCCAGAATACGGTGGGAGGACGCCAACGCACGGGAGCCCTGGATCATGATCATCGACATCATCATCAGCGACATGAGAATCTGGGTGACATAGGTGGTAAACGCCGTCAGATCGCCCACCGGCATATCCCCTACCAGAATCTGCTGCCCGCCGAACCACACGACCGCCATGACCGTGATATTCATGGTCAGCGTCATGATCGGCATGGTCAGAATCACCACCTTCATGGCGCGCAGCGTCTTATCCTTCAAGTCCAGATTGGCCGTGTCGAAGGTCTCCTTTTCAAAATCATCCCTCACAAAAGATTTCACTACCCGCTGATTCGTGATATTTTCCTGAATCCGGGAGTTCAACGCGTCGATCCGGTTCTGCATCGTGTCGAACCGCGGAAACGCCGTCCGCATCACCAGCACTAACGCCACCACAAGCAGCGGTATCACCACGCAGAGCACCAGCGCCAGCCTTGGATTCATGACAAATGCCATGATCAGTCCGCCGATCATCATGCCCGGCGCCCGCAGCATCATGCGCAGCGCCATAGCGATGACGTTCTGCATATTGGTGATATCGTTGGTCAGACGGGTCACAAGGGAACCCGTGGAAAATTTTTCAATATTGGCAAAGGAAAACTTCTGCACCTTGCGGAATACGTCCCGCCGCAGATCCGCGGCGAAGTTCACCGACGCCTTTACCGCGAAATAAGCTCCCAAGACGCCTCCCAGCATCATGAGCAGCGCCGTCAGAATCATGACGCCTCCTATCATAAGAATGAATCCGGTGCCTTTTGGCTCCACGCCGATCTGCTGCCCCACGCCGTAATTGATGATCACGGACATAAGCTTGGGCAGGACCACCTCGCCCAGAACCTCCACGATCATAAAAATCGGTCCCAGGATAAAACACCAGATGTAAGGCTTTACATATTTAGCATACTGTCTCACGGTTCTCTCCTTTCTCCGCTGTCGCCGTAAATTGTTCCATATTATGGTACAGCCGGTTTAAATATTCCCATAGCTTATGTTGTTCTTCTTCCGTGAAATCCTGATACATCGCCCTCTCCAGGCTCTCATAGTAATCTTTCGCGCTCTCCACGACCCTGCGGCCCTCGTCGGTCAGCTCCACGCAATTTGACCGGGTGTCCTCATCCTTCACCTCGCGGCTGACTAATCCCGCTTTCTCTAACGCCTTCAGCGACACGGCGATGGTGGCCGCCGACACGTCCAGTTCCTCCGCCAGCTGCAGCTGGGACTCAAAGGAATGGCAGGACAGCGCCATCAGCACCCGGTGCTGGCCCCGGTGAAGCCCGATATTTTCCAGATTCTTCTCCAGGATGCGCCGGTGCAGCAGATTAGTGACGACCATCTGCCGGGTAGGGTCCTCCGGACCGCTCTCTCTCTTACATTTCTCTGACGTCACGATTTCACTCCTTTCGCTATTTAATTAACCAGTTAATCATTAGACAGTTAACGATTAGCATGTTAATTATACGGCAGAAAAAATTTTTGTCAAGATGGTATACAACTTTTTACAAATAATTCATAGAATGTTATGAAATAATATGGAAACGGATATCAATATGGAATATGGAAAACTGGATGTAAATGTCACGTCAGAGCTGGATAACCGACCGATTCCCGGCGCCACGGTGCGGATTGTCAGTGAAAATGAGCCGGAACGCACGCTGGCGCAGTCTGTCACGGACAGCCAGGGACAGACAGACGAGATTGAGCTCATGGCGCCTCCCCTGGAGTACAGCATGGCCCCCGGCGCCAACAAGCCCTATTCGGAGTACACCCTGTACATCAGCGCCCCAGGGTATGAGACGCTGGAGATAAACGGAGCCGAAATTTTCCCGGAGGAAACCGCCATCCAGAACGCGAAACTCCTTCCCCTGGCCGACGGCGAACCGGACAGCGCGGAGCTCTTTGTGATTCCGGATCACACGCTGTGGGGGGATTATCCGCCCAAAATCGCCGAGAGCGAGATCAAGTCCGCCGGGGACAGCAGTGAGATTGTCCTGAGCCGGGTGGTCATTCCCGAATACGTCGTTGTCCACGACGGCCCTCCCACCGACAAAAAAGCGGATAATTATTATGTAAAATACAAGGATTACATCAAAAATGTGGCCTGCAGCGAGATCTACTCCACCTGGCCGCTGGCCGCCATCCAGGCCAATGTGCTGGCGATCCAGTCCTTTACGCTGAATCGGGTTTACACGGAGTGGTATCGGAACAAGGGATATGATTTTACCATTACCTCATCCACCGCCTACGACCACAAGTGGATTCCGGGGCGCAACATCTTTAACAGCATTTCCCAGGTCGTGGACGAAATTTTCAGCAGCTACCTCTCCCGTCCCAACGTGGAGCAGCCCATCCTCACCCAGTACTGCGACGGCAAAAATGTGTCCTGCCCCGGCTGGATGAGCCAGTGGGGCTCCAAGGCGCTTGGCGACCAGGGCTACACCGCCATTGAGATTTTGCGGAACTACTACGGCGATTCCCTCTATATCAATGAGACGGAAGAAATATCCGGCATTCCCTCCTCCTACCCCGGCTCCAGCTTGAAACGGGGCTCCAGCGGAGACAAGGTGCGCCAGATGCAGCGGCAGTTAAACACCATCGCAGGGGCCTACCCCCTGATTCCCAAGATCGCCGCGGACGGTATTTTCGGCTCCAAGACCGAGGAGGCGGTGAAGGTGTTCCAGAAGGTGTTCAAGCTGACTCAGGATGGAATCGTGGGATTCAAGACATGGTACAAAATTTCAGAAATTTATGTGGCGGTCAGCCGGATTGCCGAGCTGAACCCGTGATGACAGGAAAAGGGCTCCCTCGCCGGTTCATCGCCCGCGCGGAAGCCCTTTTATTCTCATTTTTTTAATTCCCGTATTCCCGGCCAGTTCTGGTCCCGCTCGTTCAAATTCAGCGGCGTGCCGTCCGCCATCGCGTATCCGGCGCACAGGCCGCTGCCCGGATACTCCCCGACGACCTCCGGCCACACAATCCCGATATCCGGGTCGTTCCACACCAGTCCGCCGTCGTCCCCCGGATGGTAAAAATCGGTGCACTTATAGCAGAACTCCGCAAAATCGCTGAGCACCAGATACCCGTGCGCAAAGCCCTTCGGGATATAGAACTGCTTTTTGTTCTCCTCGGACAGCTCCAGTCCGTACCATTTTCCATAGGTAGCGGAGCCCTCCCGCAGATCCACCGACACGTCGAACACCCGTCCCCGGATCACCCGGACGAGCTTTCCCTGCGGGTACTGCTTCTGAAAATGCAGGCCCCGCATCACTCCCTTTTCCGAGCTGGACTGGTTGTCCTGCACGAAAATCATGTCCAGGCCCGCTTCCTTCATGTCATTTAGATTATATGTCTCCATAAAATATCCCCGGCTGTCCCCATGTACCGCCGGCTCAATCACGCAGAGGCCCTCAATGCCGCCCACGTTTTTTTCTACTTTAATCTGTCCCATTTTTCCTCCTAAGCTCACATTATGTCCCGCAGATACCGCTGCAGCGCGTCCCGCCAGTCCGGCAGCGGGGTAAATCCCTGCTCCCGCAGCTTGCTCTTATCCAGTCTTGAATTTTTCGGTCGCCTTGCCTTCGAAGCGCCGTATTCCTCCGTCGTCACCGGCTGCACCTCTAAGTGGTCCCCGTCGTACTCCTCATGCCCCAGCGCGGCCGCCTGCCGGAAAATCTCCACCGCGAAATCATACCAGCTGATGTATCCGCCCTCATTCGACGCGTGGTAATAGCCGTATTTTTCGCTCTGGACCATGTCCGCCAAAAGCGCCGCCAGATCGTATGTGTAGGTAGGCGTGCCGATCTGGTCGTTCACCACCCGGAGCTTCTCGTGGTCCTTTCCCACCTTCAGCATCGTGCGGATAAAGTTATTTCCGTTTTTTCCAAAAACCCAGGCGATGCGGACGATAAAAAATCGGTTCAGATTTCCTGCGACCGCCCGCTCCCCGTCCAGCTTGGTCTGTCCGTAATAATTTAACGGCGCGTATGCCTCGCAGTCCGGCTGCCAGGGCTTTGTCCCCTGCCCGTCGAATACATAGTCGGTGGAAATGTAGATCATCTTCGCGTCCACCGCGGCGCACGCTCTCGCCACATGCTCCGTCCCCTCCGCGTTGACGCGGCGCACGGTCTCCTTTTTGTCCTCGTCCTCGGCGAGATCCACCGCCGTCCACGCCGCGCAGTGAATCACCGCGTCCGGCCGGATCCGCTGAATCGTCTCCATCACCGCTGCCTCATCCGTGATGTCCAACGGCTCATACGGCGCCTGCGCCGCCGCGCCGCCCAGGGTGCCACTGTAGGAGGGCGCCACATCCGAGCCCACGCAGGAGACACCGCGCCCGATGAGCTCGTTCACCACATCGTACCCCAGCTGGCCCCCCACGCCTGTCACAAATACTTTCATAATCCTCTCCATTTCCGAGCGAACAAGTTCGCTCTAGCGACTTGTCGCAAAGAGGCGATAGAGAAAGCAGTTTCTCATCTGCCATCCGTAGCGATCCTCCGCCTACCGGTTTCCATACATTTTTTCATAATAATTCTGATATTCCCCGGAAATAATCGTCTCCCACCACTCCCGGTTGTCCAGATACCACTGGATGGTCTTTTGGATTCCGTCCTCGAACTTCGTCTCCGGCAGCCACCCCAGCTCCTCATGAATCTTCGTGGGATCGATGGCGTAGCGCATATCGTGCCCCTTCCGGTCCGTCACATAGGTAATCAGACTCTCCGGCTTGTCAAGCGCCTTGCAGATCATCTTCACGATATCTATATTTTTCATCTCATTGTGGCCGCCCACATTGTACACCTCGCCCACGCGTCCCCTGTGAATCACCAGATCAATCGCCTTGCAATGATCCTCCACATAGAGCCAGTCCCGCACGTTCTCACCCTTGCCGTAGACCGGCAGCGGCTTGTCGTTCAGCGCGTTGGCAATCATCAGCGGTATCAGCTTTTCCGGAAAATGATAGGGACCGTAGTTGTTGGAGCAGCGGCTGATCGACACCGGCAGCCCATACGTCCGGTGGTACGCCAGCACCAGAAGGTCCGCCGCCGCCTTGCTGGACGAGTAGGGGCTGGACGTGTGAATCGGCGTCTCCTCCGTAAAGAACAGATCCGGACGGTCTAACGGCAGGTCCCCGTACACCTCGTCCGTGGACACCTGATGATACCTCTCAATGCCGTACTTCCGGCAGGCGTCCATCAGGACAGATGTGCCGATGATGTTCGTGTCCAAAAACACCTGCGGATTCTCAATCGAGCGGTCCACATGGCTCTCCGCCGCGAAATTCACCACCATGTCCGGCTTTTCCTCCTCGAAAAGACGGTATACCGCCTCCCGGTTCGTAATGCTCTCCTTGACAAAGCGGAAATTCGGATTGTCCATCACCGGCTCCAGCGTGGAGAGATTCCCCGCGTAGGTCAGGCAGTCCAGGCAGATAATCCGGTAATCCGGATATTTGTCCAGCATATAAAAGATAAAATTACTTCCGATAAAACCGGCGCCGCCGGTCACAATCACTGTTTTACTCATATCTGGTTATATTCTCCCTTATTCTCTTGCTTTCACTTTCACATTCTCTTTTACTCTCGAACACGCAATCTTGTGCGATTTTGTCATCGCAGCGCGTCGAGATACTTGCCTTCCAGCACGTCCATCAGATACTGGCCGTACTGGTTCTTTTTCAGTTCCTCATAAATCGCCAGCACGTCCTCTCTGGAAATCCAGCCGTTCAGATAGGCGATTTCCTCCAGGCAGGCGATCTTACGGTGCTGGTGCGTCTCCATCGTCTTGACAAAATTCGTAGCCTCCACCAGACTCTCGTGGGTCCCGGTGTCCAGCCAGGTAAAGCCCTGCCCCAGCAGCTCCACGTTCAGCCGTCCCCGCTCCAGATAAATCCGGTTCAGGTCGGTGATCTCCAGCTCTCCTCTGGCAGACGGCTTCAGGTTTTTCGCGTATTCTACTACCATATTATCATAAAAATAAAGGCCTGTCACACAATAATTGCTCTTGGGCTTTTGGGGCTTCTCCTCAATCGAGACAGCCTTTCCATCCGCGTCGAACTCCACAATGCCGAACCGCTCCGGGTCGTCCACATAGTAACCAAAGATTGTGGCGCCGTTGCCGGATTCCGCTGTTTCTACTGCTGTCTCCAGCCGCTTTTTCAGTCCGTGACCGGCAAAGATATTGTCCCCCAGCACCATCGCCACCGAGTCCCCGCCGATAAAATCCGCTCCAATTACAAAAGCCTGCGCCAGCCCGTCGGGGCTCGGCTGAACGGCGTAGCTCAGATGCACGCCGAACTGGCTGCCGTCTCCCAACAGCGCCTCGAACCGGGGCGTGTCCATCGGCGTGGAGATAATGAGAATCTCACGGATTCCCGCGTTCATCAGGACAGACATCGGATAATAGATCATCGGCTTGTCGTAAATCGGCAACAGTTGTTTACTGGTAACTTTCGTGAGGGGATACAGCCGCGTGCCGGAGCCCCCCGCAAGAATGATTCCTTTCATTTCATTGAAACCTCCGTTCCGGAGCATAGGGGAAGAATCGTTCCTCCGATTCCTGCCCTTTTTTCTCCATTAAGGACAGTATAAAAGGTGACGCAACGTCACCTTCAAGCACTTTTTGATTTATTTCAAAGAATTTGAAATAAATTTTTCTTACAAAATATATTTTGCTTATAAAATTATTTTTTGAAAGAATTTTTTTTCATCGCAACAAACACCCCTGCATCCTTAGTAATCTCCAGCGGCTTTCTCAATTTTCCCTCTACGAACTGACGGAATTTATTATATTTTTCCAGTATAAACTGATTCTGATTGCCGTGACAGGACAATATATACTCGATGAGCGGCTCCGGCTGATCCACGATCAGCCGATCCTCGTAGGCCCTCCACTCCACTAAGTCAAAATGCGGCCGCAGCCAATCCTCTCCGTTTTCCTTTCCGAATCTCTCATATAAATTTTCCGCCGACAGGATAATGCGCTGATCAAACTGCCGCGCCAGCTCGCTGATTTCCCTCATATGCGCCTTTCCATACGCGCCGCACACAAGCTCCCCGCCCGGCTTCAAGACGCGGCGGACCTCCCGGAACACCCGGTTCATGTCCTCGCAGTAGAACAGCATGTGATTCGCGATCACGCAGTCGAACTGCCCATCCGGAAAGGGAATCTCGTGACAGTCAAAAGAATCAAAGGAAACCCGCCCGTCCTGCAGTTTTTCCTCCCGGCGCAGTTCCCGGATCATCCCCTCCGAGATATCCGACAGCACGACACGGACGGCAGATGGCAGGCGGTCCAAATTCTCCAGCCACAGCTTTCCATTCCCGCATCCGATCTCCAGCACTTCCGCTCCCGGACGGATACCGCACTGCTCGTAAATCCAGGGAAACCACCCCTGCTTATTCAGGGAAAACAGGCTGTGGAGCCGGATTCTGGCCGTGATATTGGCGGAGTTTTTGTACTGCGTCTTTAAGCTGTTTTCTACACCTGTAAGATGTATAAGTTCCAGCATTTGGCTCCAGTCAATCTGATGATTTTCCCGGAGCATTTTGGTCGTGTCGCTGATGGCCTGATCCACCATCTGCAACTGCTCGATCCGGTCTCTTATCAGCTTTTGCTGCAGCCCCAGGGACCGCTGCAGGACCCCGTCGTCCATGTCCTCGATCAAGAGCTCCCGGATGTCCTCCAGGGAAAAACCCAGGTACTTAAACAGCATAATCTGCTGAAGCCGCACAAAGTCCGAATGGGAATAATATCTGGCCCCCGCCTCGCTGACGAAAGAGGGCTTTAAGATATTCTGTTTGTCATAATAGCGCACCGCGCGCACGGAAATGTGCGCCATGCGCGCAAATTCCCCGGAAGAATAATACCCCTCAGGCCTCATATTCATCCCCGCCTCTCACAAAAATACTCACTCTGAAATTTCCTTCTCCATGACTTCCAGCGCCTTCGCCAGCTGATTGTCATCCCCAGCTCCCAGTTCCTTGGACGTGCCCGTGTATTCCACTTTTACATCCGGCGTAAGTCCCTTTCCGTGAATCGACCGCCCGCTGGGAAGAAAATACTCCCCGGTGGTCAGCTTGATGCCGCCTCCGCAGGAATCCGCCAGCGAGTAGACCGCCTGAACGATTCCCTTTCCAAAGCTCTGTTCGCCCACCAGCACAGCCGCCTCCCGGTCCTGCAGCGTGCCCGCGAACACCTCTGAGGCGCTGGCGCTTCCGCCGTTGATCAGCACTGCCATAGGCTTGTCAAAATGCTTCTCATCGGTGGATTTAAACCTCATATCTTCTTCCGCCCGGCTCTTTTCCGTAATCAGATTGCCCGCAGGTAAAAGCCGGTTCAGCATGCCGATTACCGCTGTCAGCGCGCCGCCGCCATTGTTCCGGACGTCCACGATCATTCCCTTCTGTCCCTGCTTATCCAGAGCCGCGATGCCATCCTCGAACTGCTTTACCGTCTCCTTGTCAAAATTCTTTATGTCAATATATCCGATCTTGCCCTCCAGCATTTTATAGGAAACCGACTGATTCACAATTTCTCCGAGAACCACCGTGATCTCCTTTGTCACTGTCTTTCCATTTTCCTTTCGGGCCACGGTAAATACAACGGATGTCCCCTCCTCGCCCTTTACAAGCGCCGTCGTCTCCGTGAGAGTCAGTTCCGACACATCCTGCCCGTCTACTTTCAGGATCTCGTCCTCGGCCTTTAATCCCGCCCGGGCGGCCGGCTGCCCCTCCGTGACGGATTGGATGTACTTTTTGCCGGTCTTGCTGTCTCTCATGAGCACGGCTCCGATTCCCACGAATTCTCCCTCGATGTCTCTCATGGAGTCCTCGTACTCCTCGTCCGTAAAGTAAAACGAATACTTGTCGCCCAGCGCGGACACCATGCCCTTTGCCGCGTAATCCGCCATCTTCTCGTCCGAGACGTCCTCCGGCTTCCAATAATATTTGTCAATGTAGTGGTCCACGGCGCTGGCTCTCATCCAGACCTCGTCCGCCACATCGGAGGACCACCACCGGGGCATTACCCCGGTCAGAACAAGAATAAACAGAACCAGAACGCAGATCAAAATTCCGGTCAGCAGACCCGCCGCGTAGAACCAGCCAAAACCATCTAAACCTAACTTAACTCTATCTTCTCTTTTCATACTAACCACACCGTCCTCTATATCGAATTCATATCCGTCGCAGCCCGGTCAAGGCTGGCTGACATAATCCAACGGATCCACATAAGCCCCTCCCTTTGACACCCCGAAGTGCAGATGCGAGCCCGTGGAGATGCCTGTGGAACCGGCATAGCCGACCACCTGCCCCTGTGCGACCGTATCCCCCTCGCTGACCGCCAGCCGGGAACAGTGCATATAAACCGTATAAAGCCGTCCGCCGTGGGAAATCATCACATAGTTGCCGGCGCTGGCGCTGTATGTAGCCGTCACCACCGTCCCGGCGGCCGCCGCCACGATCTCCGTTCCCATGGGCACAGCGATATCCACGCCCTTGTGATAGGTGCTGGCCCCCGCCGTGGGACTGTTCCGGTACCCGTAAGGGGAGGAAATGCGCCCCGACACGTTCAGCGGCCACCGCAGGGATCCGTCCCCGCCCCCGCTTCCGCCTCCGCCCGCAGCATTTTTCCGATCGATCTCGGCCTGCTTCTCCTTCAGCAGACGCTCTACCTCGGCCTCCGCCTCCGCGGCCTTTTTGGCGTAATCAATCGCCTGATCCTGGGAGATGTCCAGTTGCTCCTTATATCGTTTGAGTTCTTCCTTTTTTTTCATTTTCAGTTCGGACAGCGCGTTTTTCTCCGCCGTCTGCTCCTCCTGCATTCCCTCCAGCTCGCTTAACTTCCCCTCGATTTCCTCGCGCTTCTGTTCGACGGCGTCCCGCGTCCTCTGGTAGTCCTCAAACATCCGCTCGTCGTAATCGCCGATCTTTTCAATGTACTCCGCCCGGTTGAGAAGATCCCCTATGTCGCGGGAACTAAAGAGAATCTCCAGGTAATCCTGGTTTCCATTTTCATACATATACTTTATGCGCTTTTTCATCGTATCATACTGCTTTTGTTCCGTCTGCTCCGCGGCCTCAAGCTCTTGCTCCGCCCGGTCCAGCTCCTCTTTCGCCGTCCCGATCTCCCCCGCAAGGACCTCCAGTTCCTCTCCCAGCTTCGTGGTTTTCCGGTCCAGCTTCTCAATGTAGGCCATGGTATCTTCCTTGGACTGCTCCATTTCCTCTATTTCCTTCTGGAGCTCCTCCGATTTTTGCACATACTCCTTATTTTCATTCTGCGCCTCTTGTATTTTGGCGTCGTAATTGACCGCCAGCGAACGGATTCCCGCCCCCCGGCCGGACAGCCCGCAGACCGCCGCCGACAGAAAAATCCCGCCCAAAACAGCCGCGAATATTCTTCCCTTCATCCTTCATTCCCTCCGTTCTAACCCATGATGTCAAATATATAAATTCCGCCTCACCGTGATAAAGCTTCCCAAAAAGCCAATGCCTATCCCCAGCGCCAGAGAGATCGGCACCAGCACGGAAAATACGCCTCCGGTGCTGAGAAATGACAGATTGTCCGCAAAGACCGAAAAATGCTCTGTGATATAGTCCAATATGCTCCCATAAGAGAGCAGCAGGACAAGCAGGGGAATAGCGGAGCCGATCAGGCCGATCACGATTCCCTCCACAATAAAAGGCGACCATATGAAAAAATCCGACGCCCCCATCAGCCTCATTATGGCGATCTCCGGCTTTCTCACCGTGATGCCGGTAGAGATTGTGGAGTGGATGAGAAATACGGACACCAGTAACAGCACTCCGATCAGCGTCACGGAAATGCCTCCTACCAGACTGCTCATGCTGGACAGGTTCCCGGCCACCTCGGCGGAGCGCTTGACCTCCCGGACGCCGTCGATGGTCTCTATATATTCTACAAGCGTATCCTGCTTGCTTATGTCCTTGAGATATACCTCGTACGAGGCGGAGTCCGCCAGCGGATTGTCCTCTCCGAAGCTGTCCACCAGTTCCGGGGAATCCTTAAAATTCTCCTCCTGGAACTTGCGCCAGGCCTCCTCCGCGGACACATACACAATGTGATCCACCTCGTCCCGGCTCTGGATGGCGTTTCCGATTGCCTGAATCCCCTCATCGCCTATGTCCTCCACAAAAAAGACGGACACTCCCACCGACTGCTCCGCCGTCTGTATGATGTGCTTAAAGTTGCTTATGGCAAAATAAAAAATACCGAATAAAAACAGGCACGCCGCCACTGTGCCGATCGAGGCCAGCGTAAACATCCGGTTTTTCCTCAGATTTTTCAAGCCCTGCCGGATGCTGTAACCTAACACACTAATCTCTCTCATACTGATAACCGCCCTTTTTCTCGTCTCCCACCAAAACACCCTGGTCCAGAGTCACGACCCGCTTCTGCATCATGTCGACAATATCGTTATTATGCGTTACGACTACAACTGTAGTCTCCATCTTGTTCACTTCCTGCAGAAGCATCATAATATCCCACGCCGTCTGGGGATCTAAGTTCCCCGTGGGCTCGTCGGCCAGCAGGATCGCCGGCTGATTCACTAACGCCCTGGCAATGGCCACCCGCTGCTGCTCCCCGCCGGACAGCTCTCCGGGATACGCCTTTTCCTTTCCCGTCAGTCCCACCATCTCCAGCATGATGGGGACATGAATGGCGATCTCCCGCTTTGTCATGCCGATGATCTGCTGGGCGAACGCGATGTTCTCGAACACCGTCTTATTTTTCAAAAGCCGGAAATCCTGAAAGACCACGCCAATCTTCCGCCGGTACAGAGACACCTGCTTGCGGCTCAGACTGGTGACCTGACGGCCCGCCACATATATTTTTCCAGATGAGGGATTTAATTCCTTTAGGAGCAATTTAATAAAAGTGGATTTGCCCGATCCACTTTTACCAACTATAAATACAAACTCATCCTTTTCAATCCGTATGGATATGTCATGCAGGGCGTCTACTCCTGTAGAATACTGTTTAGAAACATGGTCCAGATAAATCATCGGAATGGATCTGTTCTCCTCCATTGTAATGTCACACCTCTCAGAAATCCATAGCCTCCAGATAATTCATATACTTCACCACCATCAGCGCGATCTGGAACGTAATGGCGTCCTCAAACGTCCGAAGATCCAGCCCCGTGCTCTTTTGCAGCTTATCCAGACGATAGACCAGTGTGTTCCGGTGTATATATAACTGTCTGGACGTCTCGGAGACATTCAGATTATTCTCAAAAAACTTGTTAATCGTTGTCAGCGTTTCCTCGTCAAAATCATTGGGCGAGCTGTCGTCAAAAATCTCTTTGATAAACATTTTGCACAGGGGCATGGGAAGCTGATAGATCAGGCGCCCGATCCCCAGGTTGCTGTATGCCATCACCCGTTTTTCATGATAAAAAATCTTGCCCACGTCTAAAGCCATCTTGGCCTCCTTGTAGGAACGGGATACCTCTTTGATCTCATTGACAATCGTCCCGTAGGCCACATGCACCCGCGCCATGGCCTCCGTGTTCAGCATATCCAAAATGATCTGGGCCGTCTTGTCCAGATTCTCATAGGTGTCCGTCGGGGCAAGCTCTTTGACCAGAATGATATTTTTCTCATCTACCGCCGTAATAAAGTCCCGAATGCCGCCGGCAAACAGGCCCCGGACAGTCTCCAGCGCCTCGCTGTCCTTCTCCTTGCTTGTCTCGATGATGTACACGACGCGCCTTGCGTTCATCTGGATGTGGAGCTTCTTCGCGCGGTTATATATGTCCACTAAGAGCAGGTTATCCAGCAGAAGATTTTTTATAAAATTATCCCGGTCATACCGCTCCTTGTAGGCGATCAAAAGACTCTGAATCTGGAATACCGCGATCTTTCCAATGGTGTAGTCCTCCTCGGAATCCCCCATGGCTACGACGATATACTCCAGCTGCGTGTCGTCATATACCTTAAAAAACTGGTTGCCCTGAAGCGTCTGGCTGTCCGCCTGGGACACCACGAAAGCGCCGATGGCCTCCCCCAGCTTCTCGTGCTCGCCGTCGACCGTAGTCTCCGCCAGAACTTTCCCCTCCGTGTCCAGCACGCACATGTCTACTTTTGTAATCCCCTTTAACCCATCAATCGTATTCTGCAAAATCTGGTTTGATATCACCGCTACACCTCCACACTAAATAATATCCTAAGTAACCTTCCTTCTTCCCGTTTGATTGTAACATTTTTTTATAAAAAAGTAAAGACACCATAATATTCCTC
>CANRJU010000040.1 GCA_947631075.1 uncultured Lachnospiraceae bacterium | reverse complement strand
ACGATTTCGGATAAGAATAAAAGCCTTGTTCAGAAACTCAGCTATATGTCGGAGCGTTCCACAAGAGAAAAACTGCTTTCCTACCTTTCCGATGAAGCGAAGCGGCAAAACAGTAGTTCTTTTTCCATTCCCTTTAACCGACAGCAACTTGCGGATTTTCTCTCGGTAGATCGAAGCGCCATGTCCAACGAGCTATGCAAGCTGCGGGACGAAGGTATGCTGGATTTTCACAAGAGCGAATTTACATTATATGAAGTATAATTTTGCGACATGCTTTTTTAATGATATGTACGGATTTGCAAGTTGGAAAAAAGGAAATCAAAACAGGCATAGCAACTTACCTTGTGACCTGTCAATGAAACAGGCAGCAGATTTCCTGTTAAAATAAATCGCTACCTAAAGGCAGATAATTTGAAATTATTTATAATTATTTGTGTCGCAAAAAAATCATTATCCTTTTTATATCCTTTGATAATTATGTGCTTATCCATTTGCAAATCATCTTTTGTCGCAGGCCTTGTTTTAACCTTATTGCCTTTCATATCATATATGTCTTTCATTGAATATTTAGTATCAGAAAGAAGATTGATTGTTATTAGATTTGGTTTTACCTGATCCGTAACTGCTACACTCTTATCATCTTCAAATTCCGCTACCATTGCCATATTTATTGTGACGCTTTCGTTGTCAATAAAAGTGATAACTCCTTCAATATCAAATTTTTTATTAGGATCAGGCTTTTTTTGACTTCCCTCATCAAATTCATCATTGGGATTAACCTGGATCTGATCTTCGTCAACACTCACCGGGGTATCATTAGGTAAATCGTGCTCATTTTGAATGTCAAACATAATACCAAAATAGTCTATGACAAAATAGCCTGCAACAACAAAACCTATTATTGAAAAAATAATGGTTATTGTATATTTTATAGTTTCTTTTTCTTTTACAAGCCTTATGATAAAATGATAAAAAGCGAAGCCAATAACTGTTCCGATTAAATTTAATATAATATCATCAATATCGGCACTTCCAAGATAAAGCAGATATTGACAGGTTTCAAACAGAAAACTGATGATAAAGCCGACCAGAATTACCGTGTTTATTTTTTTGCATTTGTTGAATAGTAATGGCAAAAAATATCCCAAAGGAGCAAAAACCAATATATTGCCAATAATGTTATTAAATCCTTTGATAAAATTACCCTCTAAAATAATTTTAGCAAATTCAATAATAGATGTTAGAGGTATTAAATTTATCGACCTAAAACCATTTAGATTTCCTGTGGCGATTCCCTTAACGACATCAATCAAATCAGAGTATTTGAATAATACAATTTTCATCAAAAACAGAAGATATATAATAAAAATCGCATAACAAATTACATGCAAATATTTTTTGTTTTTCATACTAGCCCCCATTCTTTAATTGCCAGTGATAAGCAAATACGGTCTTGCTTTGATGCAATAATTATATCAAAAACAAAGGTGTTATTTCTCTATAAATTCATAAGATTTTCTAACAAATTACTATGGAAATACTTACAATTTACTTGCGGAACAGGCAGAATGACCTCTTTAATAAAAGTAATTTAAAAAATTGACAACTACGACATAACTAAATGACAAGTATTTTACAACTCTCTGTTATGATGGAAGGGCATCGTGACAGGGAGTTTTTTCATAATGGTGCGCGGAAAGGAGAGAAGATGATGAAAATGATTCGATGGAAGAAATGGCTCGCCGCAGTGTGCGCGGTCGTGATCGGAGTGGGATGCCTGACCGGATGCGGAGGCGCGGCCGACGGCAATTCAGCCGACAGCAGCATAGCAAACGGCAATGCAGGCAATGGAAGTTCAGCCGACGGTAGCATAGCCAACGACAGCGAAGCCGGAACCAGCGGCAGTACGGCCGACAATAATTCAGGAAACAGCGCAGAGCCCTCCTTTGGGGAGCGGCACGCGGCGCCGGATCCGTCGAAAATGCGAGGGGAGCTGACGATTTCCTGCCTGTATCAGAATGAATTTCTTGAGCGCGCCGCCTCGCAGTTTATGAAAAAATATCCCAATGTAAAGGTGGATATTCACGTGTATGCCGAGGAGGACAGAGAGGATGCGGTGGAGAATTATCTGACATATCTCAACACGAGGATTATGACGGGAGAGGCGGAGGATATTTTTGACAATGCGTTTCTTCCAGTTGAAAAATACAAGGCGATGGGTGTTTTCGAAAATCTGGCGCCCTATATCGCGGCGGACGGAGATATAAATGAGGAAAATTATTTTATGAACGTGCTGGAGGCGGACAGGGATGAAAAGGGCGCTATTTACCTTTTGCCCTACGGGGCGCGCTTTAAGACGGTGGGATTTTCGGATGCGCTGTTAAAGGAGTGCAAGGGGAAGGACAGGGAGCTGAAAAAATTGGAGAAAATCAGCTTTCCCAAGGCTATGGACATGGCAAGGGGGCTGGCGGATGAGACGGAGCATCCCCGCACATTTCTGACGCAGGAGAGCGAAATCGCCTACATGGACAATCTCGTGGACAGCGTGCTGGAGCGATTTTTAGATGTAGAGGGAAAGCGCGCGGATTTTACATCGGGGGATTACGCGGCGCTGCTGGAGAGCGTGAAGGGGCTGGCGGACCACGGGTATTTTCAGGGCGACGAGGAAATTAACTTTTATGAGGACGAGTATTATTTTGCCTCGACCTTGGATTTTGAGATTCAAAATGCCTTTTATAATCTGGCGCGGGACGGCGGCGTCAGGCGGTGCCTTCCCCTCTCCAACGAGGCGGGAGTGCTCTCCACCAGCGTCAACAACTGCCTGATGATGAACAGCCGCGGCAAGCAGAAGGAACTGGCGTGGGAGTTTTTGAGGTATGTGCTCTCCGCGGAGTCGGAGTCGCTGCCGTCCGTGTGGGCGCTTCCGGTGAACCGGCAGGGGTTTAAAAATGCGGTGAGCCGGTATTATAAATTTTACTCCAAGGGGAATCCCGATGCAGGGGTGAAGGAAAAGGATTACTACGATCTTCTGAAAAAATGGATGGACCAGGTCGGGGACTGCCACACGATGGACTACACGATTACGATGCTGATGGACGGGGAGAACCGGGAGTTTTTCGCGGGAAAGCAGAGCGCGGAGGCGACGGCGGAGAAAATCCAGAAAAAGATGGAGCAGTATTTTGATGAGCAGTAGGAGGGATAAGTGTGAAAAATAAGATGGTCAGGTTTAGGCGGCTCCGGGCGGGGGACGGCGCCGTGGCGGCCATGCTGGGAGTCAGCCTGTGCGGTTTTTTGATTTTTTATGTGGCGCCGTTTCTGCTCTCCGCCGTATATGCGTTTGTGGACAATCCCATTCAGAGGGAATTTGTGGGGCTGAAAAATTTTATCGCGCTGTTTTCCAATGAATATTTTTTGCTCGGACTGAAAAATACGGGGATTTTTCTGGCGTGCGGCATACCGGCCGGGGTGGTGTTATCTTTGTCGCTTGCGCTGCTCCTCCATAAAATGACAAGGGGGAGCGAATGGATGGGACTGCTCTTTTTGATTCCGCTTGTGCTGCCCTCCGCCCTGATGGCGTTTGTGTGGGAGAATCTGATTGCGGAAGAAAGCTACGGCATGTGGCTCATGGTCCTGATTTTTCTCTCGAAAAATATCGGCTACAATATGGTGCTTTACCTAAACGGGCTTAGCCGGATTCCGCCGGAATTTTACGAGTGCGCCTGCGCGGAGGGCGCGGGGGCGTGGTGGCGCTTTGCACATGTCACCCTGCCGTATCTGACGCCGACCTCGTTTCTCGTGCTCATCATGTCTCTCGTCAATTCCTTTAAGATATTTAAGGAAATTTACCTCATGACGGGGGCGTATCCGCCGGAGCCGATGTATCTGCTGCAGCATTTTATGAACAGCACGCTGGCGTCCTTAAATTACCCGAAGCTAGTCAGCGCCGTGTATGTGCTGACTGGCGGGCTTTTATGCCTGATTCTGGTTCTGTACCGGGCGGAGCGCGCGGTCTCGGCAAAATTAAGCGGCGAATAAAAAGGAGGTTCGTTCATATGGATTTTATAAAGCAATTCCAGACGCTGATTGACAGCCCGGTGTATTTTCATATGTTCTGGAACAGCGTGAGGCTGACCTTGCCGGTCCTTGCGGGACAGCTCGCCGTGTCGGCTGCGGCGGCCTACGCGTTTACGGTCATGCGTTTCAGGGGAAAGGAGGCGGTATTTTTCTTATATATAATGGTGATGCTCCTGCCGATGCAGGTCACGCTGATGCCGCAGTTTTTTGTCGCGCAGACGCTGCGGCTGGGGAGCTATGCCGCCATTATCCTGCCGGGGATTTTTCATCCGTTCGGGACGTTTCTTCTGCGGCAGCAGATGCGGACGATTCCCTACACCTATATCGAGGCGGCGAAAATGGACGGAGCGGGGCATGTCCGCATTTTTTTTAGAATCGTGCTGCCGCTCATAAAACCCGGCCTCGCGTCTTTGGCGATGCTCGTGTTCGTGGATTACTGGAATCTCATAGACCAGGCGGTGGTGTTTATCCGGGAGGAGGAGAGGCAGCCCTTGTCTTTGTTTCTGGGTGAGATTCATGCCGAGAACCCGGGAGCGTCCTTCGCGGGCGCGTGGTTCTACGCCGTGCCGGTGTTGATTGCGCTCTACTACGGGCAGAGGGCGCTTCGAGAGGGGGTGGGGTATTCGTGTTTGGAAAATGGATGAGCGGCTATTTTATTCTTGTGATCCTGCTCACAATCTGGTCGAGAGTCAATTACAACCGGAACCTGCCCGCCGTAGACACGGGATATCCGGAGCCCGGCGCGGTCCGGGACGAGAGCGGGGAAAAACTGTTCTTTGACGATGTGATTCCCGCAGGCGCGCTTCGCCGGGACGAGCGTGGATATTTTGTATTCGCGCTGGAGAAAAAGGAGAGCGCGCTCGGAGATTATTTCGTGGTCAGCCGCGTGTCGGTGGAGCCGATGGCGGCAGATGAGGATTTTGCGGCGGTCATTGGGATTCCGGAGGATATGCCGGTGGTGGAGAAAGCGGATGATATACAGGCGGGCATGCGCGTTCGGCCGCCCGGAGAGTGAGGAGGCGAATCGCAATTATCATAAAATCGTAAGAAATACGCAAGAAAAAAGGCAAGTACGAAAGAGCGCGCCGTGGTACGCTAATAGACATAGTCTAATAGACATAGGAGGTGCAGTGCGTGTATGAATACAAGAGCAAAATATCAGATGCAGAAAAAAAGAATATGGAAAAGAAGGGCCTGCGGAATCGCGCTCATCGGCTTTGCGGTTCTTCTGGTTGTCACGATTGTCCGGATTATACTGGCGGCGTGCCTGATGAGATCGCAGGGCGAAAACCCGCTTGCAGGCGCGGTGAAGGCGTTTGAGAGCGGAAGCCTGTTCAATGTGGGGACGGAGCGTCCGCCCTGCAAGCTGACCGAGGAGGAGCTTGCGGCGGACGTGCCGCTCCTCTTGCAGACGGACATTCGGTGGGACTGGATTTCCTACGGGGAGAGCACGATTGGTGAATCCGGCTGCGCGCCCACCTGCATAAGCATGATAGCAGTCGGGCTGACGAAAAACAAAAAGGCGACGCCGAAGGCGGTCGCGGAGTACGCGGAAAAGAACGGATATTATGTGGAGGGCTCGGGGACGACATGGGATTTTATCACGCAGGGGTGCGCGCATTTCGGGGTGCAGGGAGTAGAAATTAGTTTAGATAGAGCGGTGGTCGAGAGGGAGCTTGGCGCCGGGCATCCGATTATCTGCAGCATGAGGCCGGGAGACTTTACAACGGAGGGACATTTTATCGTGCTGACGGGCGTGCGGGACGGGGGAATTGAGATCCACGATCCCAACAGCGCCGAAAACAGCGAAATGCTCTGGGATTATGACAGGCTGGCACCGCAGATAAAAAACCTGTGGAGCTTTCATAAAATTTAATACCCACTTGTCATCCGTTCCCAAATGTAATATAATCGTATTTGGTCTGATTGATCGGGGGCTCTCATGCAGGGCTGTTGATTTTTCACACAGCGAACAATGTTCTGAAGAACAATGTTCTGAAGAACATCGTTTGAATGAACTTTGTTCGTAAAAAAGATCAGTATGTATTAATAATGTAGGGAAAGATAAGGGATGACGAGATGAAAAAAGCAATTTGGATCACGCTGGGAATTTTGGCAGGAGTTGTTGTTCTGGGGATCGGGGGCTATACGGTCTATCAGAATGTTCACTATGGGGACCGGTGGTACCCGGGCACTTCGATCAATGGCGTCGATGTGGCGGGGGAGACTCTGGAAGAATCAAAGAATAAGATGCTGGAGCTCTATCAGGATTACAAGCTGGACATTAAGGGAAGAGACGATGGAAGCCTGACTATATCCGGCGACGACATTGATTTTTCCATCAATATGGCGTCCCAGTGGGATGAATTGTTTGAGAAGCAGCACCAGAATTTTTTGATGCCATTTTCCAAAGTGGGCGAATCCACAATAGGCTACGACGTCTCCTACGACGAGGCGAAGCTGGAGAACTGCCTCGACCAGTCGGAGATAGTCCGGGGGAGCTCGACCTACAAGATCCAGAATCCGGTCTCGGCTCATGCGGAATTTGTCAAGGAAAAGAATCAGTACGCGAGCGTGGCCGAAATCAATGGAAATAAATTGCAGCAGCCGGCATTTTCCGAGGCGGTGAAAGAGGCGCTGCGTCAGGGGCGCGTGGAGATGGATCTCACCGACGGGCAGCAGTATCCGGACGTCTATGAAAAGCCGGAAATCACATCGGAGGACGAGGATCTGAACAGTCAGGTCTCCCTCTGCAACAACGCGGCGCTGCGCTTCATCAGCTGGAACATGGGCGAGGGAGTTAAGGAGCAGATTACGCCGGAGAACATCGCGAAGTGGATTACTTATAAAAATGGAAAAATTGTTTATAACAACAAGGCCGTAGAAAAATGGGTGGAGAAATTCTGCCTCAAATACAAGACCGTGGGCAAGACCCGGAGATTTAAGTCGCACACGGGAAAAAAGGTCGCTGTGGCCGGGGGCGATTACGGCTGGCAGATGGATTATGACAAGACGGTCAAGCAGGCCAAGAAGGCATTGAAGCAGAACATAGATTCCGCCAAGACCGAGGCGTATATCAGCGATCCCAGCGGAGCCAATAAAAAGGGAATCACGATTTCCAATAAGCCCGTATATCTGAACACGGCGTTTAAAAAGGATTATGTGGATTTTGTCAATGACTGGGATACCAAAAACTATACCGAGGTGTCCCTGAGCGAGCAGATGGTGTACGTGTTCCGCAAGGGCAAGGTAGCCTTTTCCTGCCGCTGCATATCGGGACTTCCGGTCGAGGGCCGGGAGACTACCACCGGCGCGTTTTTCATCAAGGAACACAGGCAGAACTACACCATGGTGGGCGAGGACTACAAGACATTTGTGGAGTACTGGGTCCGCATTACCTGGACGGGAACCGGTTTCCACCCGGCGAATTGGCAGCCCTGGAGCCGGTGGTCCAAGGATCTGTACAAGACTAACGGTTCCCACGGATGCCTGAATCTGGAGCCGTCCGACGCGAAACGGATCTATGATATGCTGGATTATCGTGAAATTGTCTTTTTGCATAGGTGATTCCGTTTTCTCTTGTGTCGCTGATAATTTTATAGCAGGCGTTTTTGGTGAGCCGGTACACGAGTGTGTGTCGGCTCATTGCTATGTGGATTTTCAGAGGTGGAACGGACAATTGTTTTCATAATTGGAAGTTGACAGAGGTGAAAGAAGGTGTTATTATTAGTTAGAAATCTAATTAATATTATAATCAAATTTCAAAGGGGGAAGCATTGTGAAGAAATTGAGAAAAATCATTACTGTTGTGATGGCACTTGCGCTTGTATTGGGGTTCATGCCTGCGAGTCCGGCTCAGGCGGCGGCAAAGATTAGCCAGTCTGCGCTCAGTATGAAGGCAGGACAGACTAAGACTATAAAAATCAAGGGAGCCAAACTTAAAGTAAAATGGAGTTCTTCTAAAAAAAGTGTTGCGACTGTTAAGAGCACGGGAAAAGCTTCTGCGAAGATTCGCGCGGTAAAAAAGGGAAAGGCGGTAATTACAGCGAAAATGGGAAAGAAGAAATTTACATGTAAAGTGACAGTAAAGAAAAAGAATAATTCAACGGATATGGACGATGAGGAGGAAGAAGAACCGTCCGCGACTGTGAGCCCGGAGGATGGGGACGCGAATTATCCGGTGCCGTCCGATTACAAAGCAAAAAAAGACGGCGTTGTATACGGTCAGGTAAAGACGGATACATACCATTCTGAAACGACCGGCAAGGACAGAAAGGTGAACATTGTTCTTCCGCCGAATTACAGTGAGGATAAGCAGTATCCGGTTATGTATATGTGCCACGGTCTGGGACAGGATCACACCCAGTGGGTCGTAGAGGGAAAAGCGGACGTCCTTATAGGCAATCTGATTGCCAGCGGCGAGGCTGAGGAGATGATTCTTGTCATGCCGAACTGCCGGGCCAGAGCCAATGACGGAGCTAATCCCGCGGATTGCTGGCAGATTACCAATTACCAGGCATTCGATAATTTTATTAACGATTTCCAGAATGATTTAAAGCCCTATATTGAAAAGACATATTCTGTCAAGACGGGCAGGGAGAATACGGCAATTATCGGATTTTCCATGGGCGGCCGCACAGCTCTGCATCTGGGAATGAAACTGCAGGATACATTTGGTTATGTGGCGGCATGCTGCCCGGCGCCGGGAATTTTCCCTTATTTCTTTAATAACGTGAGGGAGGAAGGGCTGTTTACAGAGGATGAATTTAAAATAAAGGATGAGTATAAAGGAAAGACAAAACTTATGATTTTTGCGGGCCTGAGGGATACCGTCGTGGGCACATATCCCAAAAGCTATCATGAGGCGCTGGAGAAAAATGGATCGGAACATATCTGGTGTAAATTTTCCGGCGGACATGATTTCACGACAAGCGGAAAAGGATTATACAATTTCGCGAAGGCATGTTTTAAATAAGTATGTTTGAAAATTGAACGAGGAGGAGTGAAAAACTATGTTGGAAAAAATGAAGTTTTTAATGCCTTCCGAGGATGTGTACGAACCAGTTTCCCATGCCGGGAAGCTGGTTCGTGTCTGTTACGCCTCGGAGAGCTATGATGAGGAAAAGCGCATGCTTGAAAAAGACGCGCTGGTGTATCTTCCCTACGGATACGGGGACTCGGAACAAAAAAGGTATCCGGTTCTGTATCTCATGCACGGTGGCGGCGGCAATTCGGACGAGCTGTTTGGCGGCCTGGAAGCAAAAACCGCACTCAAAACCATGCTGGACGCCTGTATAGAATCGGGATACGCGCAGCCCATGATCGTGGTGGCGCCATCCTTTATGTTTGAGGGGAACGAGGAGGCGCGGACAGGCGTGGAGGCGGCGTGCGCGCTGACGCATCGTTTCCCAATGGAGATGAAGCGGGATCTGATTTCTGCGATTGATGAGAAGTTCCGAACGATCCGGACACGGGAAGCAAGAGCATTCGGAGGCTTTTCCATGGGAGCGGAGACTACCTGGAGCGTGTTCTGCCAGTGTTTGCGGGAAGTGAAATATTTTCTTCCCATGAGCGGCGATTATTGGATTAAGGAGGTACAAGGAGGCGCTTCCCGCGCGAAGGAGACAGTGGACTGTATCGTGGACAGCATAAAAGAAAGCGGCGTTGCGCCCGAGGAATTTGTGCTTTACGCCTGTACGGGGGACAAGGATATTGCCTATGAAGCCATGGACACCATGCTTCGCGAGATGGCCGGGAGAAAAGAGTGGTTCCGCGCCAGCCCAGATCCGGATTCCGGCAATTTTCATTACTGTCTGAAAAAGGGCGGAATCCATACATATGTGGACTGTTATGAGTACATTTATAATGCGCTGCCGCATCTTTTTGATGGAGTAACACGAAAATAACAGCCTGGTGGAGTGACGCGCGAATAACAGCGCGGAGATGAGGAAGGAGTGGAAAGATATGAGCGGTGAAGAAATACTGACGATTTTTGTGAAAATAGAGACGGCGGTTCCCATCACGGGAAATCATCAGGATGTTCAGATGATTGTATTTTCCGGTCATGCGAAAAGCCGCTATTTTGAGGGGGAGATACTTTCACCCGGCGTTGACCTGCAGCGTATTGATAAGGATGGCACGGCGCGCCTATCCGCCCGCTATATCCTTTCCGGAACGGACTGCGAGGGGCAGGCCTGTCGATTGTATATTGAAAATAACGGGGCGTCGGGGGCGGGGAAAAAACTGCGCACGAAGCCGGAAATCGTGACGGACAGCGACGCTCTTTCGTGGC
This sequence comes from uncultured Lachnospiraceae bacterium, assembly GCA_947631075.1. Lineage (GTDB taxonomy): Bacteria > Bacillota > Clostridia > Lachnospirales > Lachnospiraceae > Eubacterium_F. The sequence continues at coordinate 4,005 of CANRJU010000040.1, read as the reverse complement.
TTGAAACGGCGGAACTCGTGGGAGAGATCGAGGGCGGCGAAGAACTGGTGATTCATATCCGGCGGGATTCTTGATTCTTCTCAACAGACAGGCATGTAGATATTGACAGATTTTGGTGAGCGTGATAAAATCTAAATATCAATCTAATTAGAATTATAATTAGATTGATATTCATCAAGGGTGAAATATCAGATGAGGATACGCAGGAGGGGTTCAGCAGATGAAAGGGATGTTTAAAGTTACTTTAGGGCAGAAGATTACGGCAGCGGTCATGGTGATGCAGATTATTGCCATTGCATGTTTATCTTATTTTGTAATCGGGCAGACTTCGTCTTCTGCTAAGGACACGGCAATCAATAATATGAAAGCCATCACGCAGGAGCGATCCCAGATTGTGGAGAGCTATGTCAGACAGACAGAGAGCACGCTGAAGGCGTACAGCAGAGCGGGAGAAGTCAAGGCGCTTTTGGAGAATCCGAAGGATGAAGCTGCTTTTAAGGCGGCGCAGGCCTATACAGAGGCTTTTTCGTCAGATGTGGACAATCTGGACGGTCTGTATATAGCGGAATGGGATTCCCATGTTCTTACACATACCAATCCGGAGGTTGTCGGCATATATACTCGCGAGGGCGATTCCTTAAAGCAGCTTCAGGACGCGATGTCGAGCGTGGAAGGCGTGTATAATACAGGCATTTTGATCTCTCCGGCCAGCGGTCTGCAGGTAGTTTCATTGTATCAGACGATATTCGATGATTCTCATAATCCTCTTGGATTTGTCGGCGGAGCCGTATATACAGAGGGACTGATTCAGACATTGGACGGAATGACAATCAGCGGGATGGAAAGCGCTGAGTATTGCATGGTTAATGTGAAAGATAGCCAGTATATTTTTACAAAAGAAGAAGGCAAGGTTGCCACTGTTGCGGAGGAGGGATATATTCAGGATCTCTGCGCGAAATTAAATGGCCAGAAAGAAGACGCCAGCGGTTATCTGGAGTATGAAAAGAATGGTAAGAGCTGCCTGGCGACCTATTATTACATGGCAGATTATGGCTGGCTGTTTATGATTGAAAATGCTCAGTCGGAGATTTTTGCCTCTACGACCGGTTTGAGAAATGTGATGGTTATTTTCGCGATTGCGGCGCTTGTGATTTTGACAGTCGTTACATTTGTTGTGATTCGGAGAATGACAAAGCCCCTGGAGGTTTTGGAGGAAAGCCTCGTGGCACTGCAGCAGTTGGATATTACAGAGAAAAAGGCTATTCATAAATACGCGGAGCGGAAAGACGAAATCGGAAGCATATCCAAGGCGACGGAGAGTCTGGTCGTTTCGCTGAGAGATGTTATTAATACCCTTAAAAGCTGTGGAATTACTCTGGATGGCAAGGCGGATAACCTGCATACATCCGCCGACGAGCTGATTGACTGCGTAGTGGATAACGTGGCGACGACCGAGGAATTTTCCTCGTCGATTGAGAATACAAACAATAATGTTATGAATGTCGGCGGTGAAATTGACAAGATTAATATTGTGGTAAAGGACGTCAGGAACAATATTATGTCGTCCGTCAAGAGCAGCAATGATGTAATTGCCAGCGCCCAGTCCATGAAACAGCAGGCCGGCAGTTCATATAAAAATGGGCAGGAGACATTGGAAAGAACGCGGATTTCTGTTCAGAACGCAATCGAAAATCTGCGTGAACTGTCTAAAATTAACGAGCTGGCGTCAGAGATTCTGAATATCTCCGGTCAGACAAATCTCTTGTCGCTGAACGCTTCGATTGAGGCAGCCAGAGCCGGAGAGAGCGGACGGGGATTTGCGGTGGTTGCCGAGGAAATCGGCAAGCTGGCCGATACATCCCAGGATACGGCGTCCATGATTCAGTCTCTCTGCGAAAACGCGGATACAAGTATCGACATGGTCAATACCTGCTTTGAGACAATTATACAGTTCATTGAAAATGATGTAGTGGAGCAGTTCAAGGATTTTGTAGAGAAATCTACCGATTACAGCGAGGAAGTTACAACGATCAAGCATCAGTTGGATCTGGTAGAGGACGCTGTAAATGAGCTGTATAAGTCAATTATGCAGATATCTTCTAATATGGATGATGTGAAGATAAATACAAGTGAAAACCAGAGCGCTTTTGACATGATTATTCAGAAAAATGAGACTACATCAGGAATTGCGGAGCTGATACAAAGACAGTCGGAGGAAAACAAAGAGCTGTCGGCTCAGTTAGAAGTCTTGATTAATAAGTTTAAGCAATAATTTTGCATACCTCCCTTTTATGTCGCGACAGGGGCGGTTCCGGATAGGGCCGCCCCTGTTCGTGTACCCGCAGAGTTCCGGCATGTAGGAAAAATAATAGAAAAGACCGGCGGGCTTAGAGAAAGGTATTCCTGTATTCCCCCGGCGTCATGCCGGTCTTAGCCAGAAACTGCCTGTAAAAATGCACTTCGCTTGAGTAGCCGCACTGGTACGCAATCTGTTCAAAGGGCATTTCCGTTGTGCTGACCAATTCTCTGGCGTAGTCGATCCGCATATTGATGACGTCAGCCTTGAATGGAACATGAAAAAGATTTCGGTACAGGCTCTGGAAATAAGACGCGCTGACGCCCAATCTGGCGGCGGTCTCTCTGGCGGTATAATTTCTGTACGGGGCGGACTGGATTTCCAGACGCAGCCGCTGCAGTTTATATTTATAGGGGTTATATTCTTCCATATCTGTTTTATAATAATCTTCTGTCAGATGCTTTAGGAGGATTCTGAAAAGCGAATCCACATAATATTCCTTGGATTCAGAATAGTGATTTTCCCAGAGAGCCTGCTGTATGTACGTGGTGAGAACACGTGTGCTGCTGACGGGAAAGCATTTGTGGAACAGGGCCGCGTGCTCCGCGATATCCTCCGGGAGGCAGGTGAAATGGAGCCAGTCGTCAATGTATTCGCCGTTCGGATTCTGGTAGGAGTAGGGCGTGTCCGGCCTTATGAGCAGGGCGCTGTCCGGGCGGCAGGTCATTCTCTGCCCTTCGATTTCAAGCTCGGAGTATGATTTAATAATCAATAAAACGTAATAGGGAAGACCGTTCGGACGATTCATGATAAAGTCAGAGGAATGTCGGGAAAAACATCCGCCGCGGATAATGGAAAACATGGCTTCACTCCTTTAAAAATAGTTAAAAATGTTAGTATAAAACAGTATAGGATATTACATTTGGATTGTCAATGCTGTATATTGGTATCAGTCTTATAAAATGTTTTTATTTGGAATTATTTACAAGGAGGATTCTATGCGGAGCGGGGATTATGAATGGGCAGGCAAAATTGCCGAAAAAATTTACGAAAAGATGAAAATGTCAGCCGAGAGGAGCAGGGACAAAATTCCTTATCTGACAGTGGACGGGATTTTTGACGACTGGTCGAATCGGATTGACTGGTGGACCAACGGCTTTTACGGCGGGCAGCTGTGGCAGCTCTATCACGCCTATGGCGATGAGATTTTCCGTCAGGTGGCGGAGAATATAGAGAATAAGCTGGACGAGAGCCTGATGCACTATATGGGAATGGATCATGACAGCGGATTTAAGTGGCTGCTCACGGCGGTGGCGGATTACAAGCTGACGGCGAACGAGGCGTCGAAGAACCGGGCGCTGCTGGCGGCGTCCAACCTGGCCGGGAGGTTCAATCCGGCGGGGCGCTTTATACGGGCGTGGAACGACGCGGGAGACGGGGGCACGGCAGGATGGGCGATTATTGACTGCATGATGAATCTTCCGCTTTTGTACTGGGCGTCGGAGGAAACGCGTGATCCGAGATTTTACCAGATTGCCAGAGCCCATGCGGATACGGCGCAGAGAGCCTTTGTCCGGGAGAATGGCTCGGTCAATCATATTGTCCAGTTTGATGTGAATACCGGGGAAGTGGTCGGAACGCTGGGAGGGCAGGGAAAGGAAATCGGCTCCTCGTGGACCAGAGGCCAGGGCTGGGCGATATACGGATTA
>CANRJU010000039.1 GCA_947631075.1 uncultured Lachnospiraceae bacterium | reverse complement strand
TGAAGTACATAAAAAAGGTGGAGTCGTCTAAATGCAGGATTCATCTCAAGAAAGGGAAGGGCGTGCTGGAAATCGGGAGCGCGGTCAAAAAGGACTTTCTGAGGAAGGTGAAAAGGCGCTATAGCAACATAGTTGTAAAATAATTCTTTTCAGAATATATAGACAAGTGGTATAATAGAAAAAGATTAATGGCGCTCGCGCCAGGGGGCGCGGGATGAGTACCCCGATCAAGACGTAAATCAAGATGGGACAATAAAAAAAGCATTAGCGTATTAGCATAGCAGCGTATTGCGGCGGGAAGAGCACGAACACTGGGATAACTATATCAGGAACACATCAGATCGGAGGAAGGCATGAAAGGCAAAGGAACGAACAGAAAGAATAATCGCGCATTGGTAGTTGGCATATCGGTGGTACTGCTGATTGTGCTGGTCATCAATATCATTGTGATTAACCGGATTGCCATGAGCCAGATAGAACAGGTGGGGAGGATACGCGTGCAGGGCATAGCGTCCAATCTCCAGCAATATCTGACGGAGGCGGAGAGCGCGTTAGACAGGGCGGGCGTGAGCCTGGAAAAGCTCCTTGAGAGCGGCGCCTCGGAGAAGGAGATCCGGCAGTATCTGCTGCGGCAGAGGGATTCGGAGTACGAGCTGTCGGACGGACTCTGTCTGAATCTGTTCTGCGCGGTGGACGGCAAGGTGATGATTTCCGGCATGGACACGCCGGAGGATTATGTGCTGCAGGACCGCGCGTGGTACAAGGGGCTTTTGGCGACTCCCAAGGGAGAGGTGTATATTTCGCCGACCTACGACGACGCGTTTACGGATAATATGTGCTTTACAGTGGCGAAATTTCTGGATGACGGCACGAATATGATCGGACTGGATTACAACACGGCCGCGATACAGGAGTACGTGAGCACGCTGGCGAGCGAGGGGTACGAGGAGTCGCTGATCGTGGACTCCAACGAGGAGATTGTGGGCTGTTCAAGGCCGGACGCGGTCGGGGAGAAATTATCGGAGGCGCTTCCGGAGTACCGCAACATCTTTTTGCGGATGAATATATCGGATGATTCCACGATGGTCTCGAGAATCCGGCGCGGGAAATCGAGGGTGGCCGTGTTCGGCAGCCGGACGGATAACGGATGGTATATGATGTGCGCCATTGACAGCGGAACTCTGTATCAGAATACATATAAGCGCGTGCTCATTGTGTGCGCGGCGGCATTTGTCCTGATTGCCATTCTGCTGATTGTGTATTTATTCAGGACGCGGAAGGGAAAAACGGCAGGCGAAAAGGAGCAAGAGGAGAGAGAGGAGAATAAGGAGAAAAAGGAAAAATCGCCGGACAGGAAAAAAGGAATCCGCCTTTTTGGCAAGAATAAAAAGAAACAGGGCGAAGACGGGGACAGTGACTTTACGATTGTGGAGCAGAAGAAGTACCAGTACGGCATCACGGGAATCTTCTGCGTGACCATGTTCATAACCATATTTATCTGCGTGAGGATGTCGATCAGCGACAGCCAGATCAAGATGGAGCAGGAGTTAAGCAGATACAACTACGAGGTGGGCGACTGGGTGCTGGAGCAGAGAAGCATCCTTGACATGTTTGAGAACGTAGTTGTCGCCAAGCCGGAGCTGTTGGACAATTACGAGGGCATGGTGAAATTCCTCGACGATATCACGAAGCATTACCCGAAGATTTCCGCCACCTACATCGCGAATCCGGATTTTAAGCACGGGCATCCGATGGTGATGAACAACGGATGGGTGCCGGACGAGGATTACGTGGGGGAGGAGCGCGTCTGGTACACGGGCGCCCTGACGACGGACAGCTTTAACATCACGGAGCCGTACTTTGACGCCCGGACCGGGGAGTACTGCATTACCTTTTCTAAAGTGGTGCAGTCGGAAAAGGGAGATTTTTACGGCGTTTTTGCCATTGACTTTTATCTGGACGTGCTGACGGATATCCTGAAGGAGAGCTATACGGAGGAGGGCTATGCGTTTCTTGTGGACAAGGAAGGCAGGATCATTGACCATCCCAACTCCCAGTACGAATTTTCGGGTGATGATTCGCCCAAGATTCATGAGCTCGTCTACGACTGCCTTTATGACGAGGAGGGGATGGACTCCTTTGACGACTACGATGGAACCTACCGAGTGGGCGATCTGATAGAGGAAAAGGAATCCGGGTTCCGGATTATCGTGGTGAAGAACTGGTGGAGCATTTACGGCAATGTGCTGGAGTACGCGCTCTTGTTCCTGCTCCTGTTCGGCATATGTATTTTTGCGGTCAATGTGGTGATGCAGAAGATGATCCGCTGGCAGTGGACCGCCAATGAAAACCTGAAGAAGACGGCGGACGCCGCTATACGGGCGGAGCAGGCGAAGTCTCTGTTCCTCTCGAATATGTCCCATGAGATCCGGACGCCGATTAACGCGGTGCTTGGCATGAATGAGATGATTCTGCGCGAGAGCAGGGATGAGCAGATGCTCTCCTATGCGGAAAATATTCAGAGCGCCGGAAAGACGCTGCTGTTTTTGATCAACGATATTCTGGATATGTCCAAGATCGAGTCGGGAAAGATGGAGATCGTGCCGGTCGAGTACAAGCTGGGGCGGCTGATTCTGGATCTGTGGAACGTAATCGGCCTGCGGGCGCAGGAGAAGGGACTGGGAATCAGCTTTAACCTAGACGCTGAAATGCCGAGCGGCCTGTTCGGCGACGATGTCCGCATCAAGCAGATTGTGACGAACCTCCTCACCAATGCGGTGAAATACACGCCGCAGGGAAGCGTGGAGATGAATGTATCCTGCCAGCCGAAGGGGGACGAGGAGCTGCTCCTTGTCATCTCGGTCAAGGATACGGGCATGGGAATCAAGGAGGAAGACCTCGGCAAGCTGTTTGAGAAGTTCCAGCGGCTGAATGAGGAGAAAAACCGCAACATCGAGGGAACCGGCCTGGGCATGAACATCACGATGTCGCTCTTGGAGCTGATGGGCGGCGAGATGAAGGTGGACAGCGTCTACCAGGAGGGCTCTGTCTTCACCGTTATAATTCCGCAGAAGATAGTGGACAGAGAGCCTTTGGGCGACTTTGAGACGCTGCGGACGCAGATTACGCACGGCGACAATGAGGACCGCCAGATTTTCGAGGCGCCGGACGCAACGGTGCTGGTGGTAGACGACAACGAGATGAACCTTGTCGTGTTCCAGGCTCTCTTGAAGAGGACGAAGGTGAATATCGTGACGGCGTCCTCCGGCAAGGAGTGTCTGGAGCTCGTGCGGCAGGAAAAATTCAACATTATCTTCATGGATCACATGATGCCGGAGATGGACGGAATCGAGACGCTGCATAAGCTGCGCGAGATCGCCGACGGACCGAACACCGATACGCCGGTCATTGCCCTTACGGCCAACGCGATTGTGGGCGCGAAGGAGATGTATCTCAGCGAGGGATTTGAGGACTTCCTGACGAAGCCGATCGAGGGCGAGCTTCTGGAGCAGATGGTTCAGAAATACCTGCCGGAGGAGCTGCTCGCATATGTCAGCGAGGAGGAAGCGCAGGCGGCCGAGGCCGAGGCGGACACAGGCGCCTCAGGAGAGAGCGGCGCGGAGAGCAGTCCGGAGGACGCGCTCATCGAGGAAGTGGAAGAACTCTACCAGAGCGAGGGCATTTCCATCAAGCAGGGCATGGGCTATGTAGGAAACAAGATGGACGTCTATCTGGAGCTGATGGAGATGTTCATCAAGGAAAAAGAAAAGAAGGAACAGGCAATCGTCGGTTTCCTGTTAGAGGGAAATATGGCGGATTACGGCGTTCTCACGCATGCTTTGAAGGGTAATGCGAGGACGCTCGGCGCGTCGCGTCTGGCGGACATGGCGTTCGAGCACGAGAAGGCGGGCAAGTCCGGCGACCTCGCCTACGCGCAGGAGCACTGGGAGGAGCTCGCGCAGGAGTGGGCTAAGTGCAAGAAGAACTTTGAGAGCATGTACCAGATGCTCGGCGGCGAGACGGAAGAGAAGTACGCGGCGGTGACGGACGGCGAAATACGGGAGATTGCACAGGAGGAGCTGGACGAGGTGATCGACCTGCTGGACAGCTTCCAGACGGATGACGCCACGGACCGCCTGAAAGAGTGGCTGGGCAGTCCGCTGCAGCCGGAGATGTACGAGAAAATCAAGAATGCTCTCCTCGCGATTGAGGAGGAATACGACGAAGATAAGGCGATGGATATACTGAGGGCGTGATTATGGTGGATATAATAGGTGAAAAAGAGCAATATCTTTACGAGGAGAAATTTAAGGAAGAAGCAAAAAAGTACAATGTGAAGGTGTTTGTGTGGGGCGAGGATCTGATTGACAGAAAGCTGATTGTATATGCGGACGGATTGAAGGAACTGCCGGAATATGGCGCCATAAAACATAATTTGGAGCGCTGCCGTATTGTACAGATTGATGTAAATAAAAATAGGAACATACGCTGGGCGCACGCTTTGGCGGATATGAAATCAGGGAATATTTATGTGTCGGAGCAGGAAATAAACAGGACATGGCGACGCATCCGAAAGAGCGTGCGGCTCGGAATACAAAAAGCCAGGCAGGGCGGAGAGTGTCCAATCGAGAAACCGGAGGATATTCTGGTTCTGGATCATCTGGTGAAAAAAAACAGGATTCCTCAGATGGCGGAGGACGGCGTCATTACATACAGGGCAAGAGAATTGACAGATGAGGAAAAGCATCTGATCAGCAGAAGGCAGAGCCTGTTGGACAATCCGCAGATACTTTATTTTTACGAAGAAGGCGGAAGATGCTTCCATGATAAGGATTGCGACGAGATAAAGAATATACCGCTGGAGAAATTCCAGGCTTCTCGGGAAATGCCGCACATGGAGATTTGTCCGAGGTGCCGGAGAAAGATTTATTTTCGGACGGCGTGCTATCCCAATACGAAACAGATATCGGTATGCAGCATGATTTTTTCCAATTACAATGTCAAAATAGAAAAAATCCGTCATCTGGTAGTGGACTGCGGGATGAAATTCCATGCGACGTCTACGGATGAGCTTCTGGTGGTGGGAAAAGAGGACACATGGATTATAAAGGGGCTTTCCGAACGAAAGCCTACTCTCTGGCACAACAACTATGTGAGGATCAGCGACTCAGAGCGATACATCACGGAAGGCTTCCATATCCAGAAGACAGCGGTAGGATCGTTTTTGCAGCTTTTTGATTATATAAACGGGTATTCATTTGAAAAGCATCTGGATGATGAAAAGAAACGGAGACTTGCTAATATTGCTTCGGAAAGCGTGAAAGAGATTCACGAGGCTGTGCCTTGTGAAGAGCCGCCGCAATGGCCGGAGGAAGCCATACCGGATGAGAACGTTGCAGAGCCGGAACCGGCTGCTGAGGACGCACTCAATGAGGACGCGCTCAATGAGGATGCACGCAATGAAAGCGCACGCAATGAGGCCACACGCGGATTTTGGCTGGTACGCCTGTGGACTCGAATCAGAGATTTTTTCCTGCATTAAGGACAGAACAAATAGGGGCAGCCGCTTTATGAGCCTGAAAACATGATTCATAAAGTGGCTGCCCCATTATATTATTCGGGGGAGCAGGAGCAAAGAACGCGCCTGCAATTAATCCAACTTGAACTGCGCGACAGCGTCTAACAGATCCTTCGCGTTATTGGTCAGTGTGACGGCATTATCATTCAGTCCCCGGACGGCGTCTAACTGGTTGACGATGGTAGCGGAAACCTCTGTGGTAGCGGCCGCGGACTGATCTGACACCTGAGAAATGCTCTTGATCGCCGAAAGTGTCTGATCCTTCGCGTCGGACATCTGGCTGATGCCGCTTGTGATATTTTCCAGATTAGCGGTCAGGTTGCCTACGTGCTCGTCGATGCCGTGGAACAGCTCAATGGTGGTGGCCAGGGCCTTCTGCTGGGAATCTACGATGCTCTCCGCCTGTCTGGCTGTCTCTACGGTCATTTCAGTCTGCTCACTGATTCTCGTGATGATATCGGAGATCTCGCCGACGGCCTGCAGGGACTCGTCTGCCAGCTTCCGAATCTCATCGGCTACGACGCCGAAGCCCTTTCCGGACTCACCGGCTCTGGCCGCCTCAATGGAGGCATTCAGGCTCAGCAGGCTGGTCTGATCGGAGATACCGTTAATTACTTCTACAATGCTCTTAATATTTTCAGATTCGCTGTTCAGCTTGTTGATGCCCTCAATGACAGCGGATGTAATCTCCTGCGTATCCTTCGAGCGCTGGCTCAGCTCTGCCATGATGTCGATTCCCTGATCTACATAGGCTCTTGTATTGTGGGAAATCTGCTCGATCACGCTGGTGTTGTTGGTCAGCGTGTTGATCTTGCCGGACAGGCCGTCCATCTGCTCCAGACATTTCTCCGCCTCGCTTGCCTGGGAGGATGCGCCGGTCTCAATATTTTCAACCACATTGCGAATCTCATCCGAGGAGGATACGAGCATCTCGGAGGTCTGCGTCACGTCGTTGGAGGAGGTCTGTACCAGGCTGCTGACCTGATTTACCTTTTCAAGCAGCGATTTCATGCTGGTAATCATGCTGTTCGTGCTGTTGCTGAGGCTTCCGAACTCGTCCTTTCTCCTGAGGTTCGTCTTTCCGGTGAGGTCGCCGCTTGCGGCTTTTTCCAGTACCTTCACGATTCCGCTGATCGCCTTCTGGATGTTGAAGGCGAGGAACAGCGCTATAAGGATCGCGATGACGATGGCAAAGATGACGATTCCAATGGTGATATTCCGGATTACATAGGCCTGACTGAGCATCACTCTCTGAGGAACCAGACAGCACACGCTCGAACCGGTCTTTCCGATGGGCGAGAACACGAACATGTATTTTTCACCGTTGTACTGCTCCATATACGTCTCGGCAACGCCGGCTTCCACGGCTTTTTTATAAAATTCCTGTCCGCCGAAAACAGCGTCCTGCGCCTCGACATTCAGAATCTCCGTCCCGTCGGAGGAGACATATCCCATGATGATCCCCTCGTCCAGTCCCAGATTTTCGAGTACGCCGGTAATGGCTTTTGTATTTACATCGATAATGACATATCCGTTGAAGTTGACGAAGGACTGCACATAGGAGGCGGCGTAGCGGCTCTTGTCTATGTTGAGGATCTTGTCCAGCTCGCTGTGCGAGCCGATCCAGACACCGTCTTCCGTGTTCTCAGGAACTGTCCCGGCAAATGTCTCGTAAAAACTGCTGTCCAAACTTCCGGACGAGGAAATGCCGTCCCCGTAGTCGCCCAGTACCGTGATGGAGCTGATAAACTCGCTGGCGCCGGCCGCCGACTGAATCGTGTTGTACAGCGAAGCCCATGCCATGTACTCACGGGGGCCGTCATTCTTATAGGTACCCCGGTAGTAATCGTAAAAATCAATGTTGTCCACGATCTTCTGCGCTTCCGCGGTGATCTGGGACATGCCCAGTTCCAGATAAGTGGCCGTCGTAGCGGATGTGCCGGTCATGTTCTGCTCATAAGATCTTGAAAGAGCGCTGGAAGAACGGTTGTAGGAAATAACTCCTAATAGTATGATCAGTATAATGACAACCATAAAGCCGGAAACCAGCTTCAGCGCAATACTGTTGAGTTTGTTTACCTGTTTCATATATCATCTATCCTCCATTCTGGCTCCTTAATACTTTCTTCCGTCAATGTAATCGGCCGCTGTGTCAGCGGGGAAAAGCTGCTCCTGAACGTAGGTCTTTTTCTCTACGGGATCTCCGTTTAGGGATTTTTTGATCAGTTCTACAAAAATTTTTCCGCTCAGCGGGTTACATTCCATGTCGCAGTTGATCTTTCCGGCGATCATGGCCTCGAAACCGGGCGTCGTGGCGTCGAAAGAGAGGATGACAATGTCTTTTCCGGGCTTGATTCCATGCTTCTCCATGACCTCGATGGCTCCTAACGCCATGTCGTCATTCTCCGCGACCAGAACGTCCAGATCCAGTCCTTTGTCGAGAACTTTCTTCATGTTCTCAACGCCGCCGTCGTGGCTGAAGCCGCCCTCGGCCTTGTAGACAATCTGGTAATTCCCGGCGTCTCCGAGCATCTCCTCGATGCCCTGGGTGCGTCCGACCTCGGCGCTGGCTCCCAGCGTTCCCTGGAAGATTCCCACCTTGATCTTGCCCTTGCCGGTATGGTGTTCCTTCATATATTCAATCAGCCAGTCGGCGCCCTTGTAGCCTTCCAGCAGGAAATCAGATCCTACCCAGCTCGTGTACAGGGTATCGTCCTCCGTGTTGATGGTACGGTCCAGCATAATGACCGGAATGCCCGCGTCCTTCGCTTCTTTCAGCACGTCGTCCCATCCGTCCGAGACAAGAGGCGTAAAGCCGATGGCGTCCACCTTCTTCTCGATAAAGGAGCGGATGATCTCGACCTGCTTGTCAAAGCTGTCATCGGCGCTCTCAAATAATAAGTTGATTCCGTTTTCCTCCGTGCAGTTGTCCTTCACGGACTGGACTAACGCCGCGCTCCATCCCGCGCTGGCGCCGGACAGCGCGAAGCCCACAGTAATCAGGGAGGAGTTGTCCTCTGACGCCTGTTCTCCTTCCGGCTGCACCGCGCTCTCCTGCCCGCATGAGGTCAGCGTAAACACCATGCAGACGGCCAGAAATAGGCTGATCAGGCTCTTTTTAAGTTTTTTCATAACGGTATCCCTTCTTTCGACAATCTGTTTTGTGCAAAAAAGCACATACTCTGTTTTTCCAGTATACCACATTTGGTTAATTTGCACAAGTTTTTTGCGCTGATTTGTAATTTGTAATTGCTGATTTATAATTTCTACACATGGAGCTTTTGCAGGAACGCTCTCGTCCTCTCGTTCTTCGGATTGTCGATGACGTCCTCCGGCTTTCCGTCTTCCACCACATAGCCGTTATCCATGAACACCACCCGGTCCGATACGGCTCTGGCAAAATCAATTTCGTGGGTGACGATGACCATTGTCATTTTTTCTGCCGCCAGCTGTTTCATGACGCGCAGGATCTCCGCCGTGATCTCCGGGTCGAGAGCCGATGTAGGCTCGTCAAAATACAGAATCTTCGGGTTCAGGGCAAGGGCCCTTGCGATTGCCACCCGCTGTTGCTGTCCGCCGGAGAGCTCGCAGGGATATGCGTCCTCCTTGTCCGTCAGCCCCACCTTGGCAAGCAGCTCCCTGGCCTCGGCGAGCACATCCTCCTTGTTCCGCTTGTGGACGGTGAGCGGGGCGTGGGTGATATTTTTCAGCACAGAAAAATGGGGAAAAAGGTTAAAATTCTGGAACACCAGTCCAAAGTTGGCCTGCGCCTCCTGCAATTCCTTCCTCTTGGGATAGACCGCGCTCCCATCCGCCCCGGTATGGATTACGGTCTGGCCGGAATAGGAAATCTCGCCGCTGTCGATGGTCTCCAAAAACGTGGCGCAGCGAAGCAGCGTGGATTTTCCGGAGCCGGACGGCCCCAGAATGGATACGACCTCTCCCGTGGAGACGCACAGGTCAATATCCTGCAGCACCGTCTTGTCCCCAAAACTCTTTTTTATATGTTTCATATCTAATATTTTCATACAGAATCCTCTCTTTTAATTCATGGTATTACCGGTAATAATCCAGCTTCTTTTCTATGCGCTCCATCAGGTACGCCACAATAAAGTTAAATACATAGTAGAAGATGCCCGCGATAAACAGCGGCATGAGCGACGCCTGCGCGGCGGCAATCTGCTTGGCCAGTGTAAACATCTCCGTATAGGCGAGGGCAAACGCCAGCGACGTGTCCTTTACCAGCGTGATCACCTCGTTTGTGACCGGCGGCATCACGCGCTTGACCATCTGCGGGAACAAGATGTGCAAAAATGTCTGTCCGCGGCTGTATCCCATGATCATCGCCGCCTCCCGCTGCCCCGCCGGGATGCTCTGGAAGCCGGAGCGGTAAATCTCGGCAAAGTATGCCGCGTAATTCAGGGAAAATCCCAGAATTACCGCGATAAAGCGATAGGAGTAGGACGTGTTGATGTGGAACGCGTAATAGGGCGCGAAAAATACGACTAAGAGCTGCAGCATGAGCGGCGTTCCCCTCATTATGGAAATATATATTTTCGCGATTGCCTGCAGCACGCGGAAGCGGGACATGCGGATGGCGCAGAGCCCCAGCCCCAGCGGCAGGGAAAACAACAGCGTCAGAAGGAAAATAGCCAGCGTGGCAAGCATACCGCTGCCTAACTGCTTTGCGACCTGGACCGGCGACATTTTATTCACTTTCGCCCCGGCACCCTTGGTCGCCTCCTCTGTCTCCTCCGTCACCTTGGAGAGCTTGCTCGTGTCCACCTCCGGTACTTTGCCCCCATCTATATAGGTAGTGTCGTCAAAGCTCAGGCAGATGCTGTCGGATAAGCCCCACTCTTTCGCGATATTTTCAAAGGTTCCGTCGTAGAGCATCTCCAGCAGGGAAATCTGCACCTGATCTCTCAGCTCGGTGTTGCCCGGCTTAAAGCCGACGGCGTATTTTTCCGTGGAAAGCCGCTCGTCCAATACAGTAAAGACGTCCTCTTTGCCGGACAGCTGATAGGCGGCGACGCCGTAGTCCATGGCGATGGCGTCCACCATGCCGCTCTCCAGATTCATAAAGGCGGAGTTGTAGTCCCCTACCTGCTGCAGCTCCTTGAGGGAAGCCTCAATTTTCCGGTTCTCCGCCGTGGCGTCCTCCCCGGTCAGCGCCGCTAACGCCGATGAATCCGTTTGTACGGCTAAGATTTTCCCTGCGAGGTCCGCGAGAGAGTGAATATCGCCATCCTTCTTGACAATCACCACCTGGGAATTGTCCACATACGGCGTCGTCCAGGTGTAGTCGTCCTCCCGGCCGTTCATGGTAAAGCCGTTCCAGATACAGGAGATGGCGCCGGAATCCAGTTCTTTGTCCTTGGAATCCCAGGAAATCGGGCGTTTTACGAGTTCCCAGCCATTGCGTTGGCACACCTCCTCCGCCAGACTCAGATCGAAGCCCACATACTCACCGCTCTCATCCAGATAGCCGTAAGGCGGGAATTCGGCGTCAAAGCCCACGATAAACTGCGTTGTCTCCGCCGCCTCTGCCGTGCTCTGCCCGAAAGGCAGGCCTGTCAGGCCGACAAGAAGGCAGAGGAAAACGGATAAAATGATTCTTGCTGTGTTTTTCATAAAATCCTCCATGTTTTCCGAAGGAAAATGCGAGCCCTCTGGCGAGGAGAGGATTTTCCTCCATGTTTGGTTGATATTTATCATTGTATCATAAGACGGGCGGAATAGGAAGTTAAAACCAAATTATTATGACAAAAGGACTTTTATTTATTGCACGCTCAGAGAGAAACGTTTATACTAGAAAAAGAAACAGGCCTTGGAGGGGAGACGGATATGGAACTCCAGCTGATTGATATAGAAAAGAGTTTTGGAGAAAAACAGGTTTTAAAGGGGATTTCCCTTGTGGCTGAGAGCGGGAAGGCGCTGGGGCTGCTGGGGAGGAACGGCGCGGGCAAGACGACGACGATCCGTATTCTCCTGGATGTCTTTCCCGCTGACAGGGGCGAGGTGCGGATTGACGGAAAGCCGATTGACCGCTCCCGGATTGGAATCGGATACTTGCCGGAGGAGCGTGGGCTGTACCCGAAGAAAAAAATCCTCGACCAGCTTCTCTATTTCGCGGAGCTCAAGGGGATGAAAAGAGCGGACGCCCTGAAGGCAGTGGATTACTGGCTGGAGCGGCTGGACATGACGGAGTACCGCAAAAAGCGGCTGGACACGCTGTCCAAGGGAAATCAGCAGAAAATCCAGTTGATCACGGCGCTTGTCCACGACCCGGATATCCTCATGCTGGACGAGCCCTTTTCGGGGCTGGATCCGGTCAATGCCATGCTCCTTAAAGATGTGGTGAAAGAGGAGATGGAGAAGGGGAAAATTGTTCTTTTTTCCAGTCACCAGATGAATTACATCGAAGAATTCTGTGACCAGATCGCGATTCTCCACGAGGGGCGGATCGCGGTGCGCGGAAGTATTCACGATATCAAGCGGGAACGCGCCAGGGATACGCTGATCGTGCGCTCGGAACAGGCGGAGCGCATAGCCCGCGAGTGGGGGACTGCGTGTCAGGTGGCGGAGGATGGGACTCTGCTCATTAAGCTGAACTCCCCGGACGAGAAGCAGTCGGTCATGCGGCGGCTGTCCGACCAGTACGACATAGATGAAATACGGGTGTCCGAGCCCTCTTTGAACGAAATTTTTGTGGAATATACCGGGGGACCGGGCGCGGAGGATGAGCGGAAATGAAGCAGTTTAGAACGATTTTTCAGTTTGAATTTATGAATTATCTGAAAAATAAGGTGTTTGTAGGCGTGACGCTGTTTCTCATGGCCGCGATTGTGATTGTCATGTTCTCTCCACGGGCGGCGGGGCTGCTGGAGCAGGGCAGAGAGCCGGAAAAGAGCGAGAAGCCGGTTATGCTGCTGGCGGCGGATTCCAGTCTGTCCGGGCAGCCGGCCAATGGGGCGGAGGGCTCGGATCAATTCGGGCAGTCAGACGACGGGGCGGCGGATTCGGATCAATCCGGGCAGTCAGAAGGCAAGGCGGACGCGCCAGTGGCAATGGACGATGTACTGGCTTCTTTTGCGGAGGCTTTCACGGAGTATGATGTGCGCCTGACCGACGGGAATCCGGCCGGAATCCGGGAGCAGATTTTGTCCGGTGAGGCGGAGTGCGCTTTTGTTCTGCGAGGTATTTCTTCCTATATATATTATGTGGACGACCTGGCCCTGTACGATATGAATACGAGCGAGGCGGACGAGATCCTGGGCCGCATGGCCCGCCGGGACGCCCTGGTAGGAAAGGGGCTGACTGGAAGCGAGGCGGATCAGATTCTCTCGCTGGCCATAGAGCACGATACAGAGAGGCTGGGACAGGATCAGATGCAGAATTTCTTTTACACCTATATTATGATTTTTGCCCTGTACATGGTCATTCTGTTTTACGGACAGATGGTGGCCACGCATGTGGCGTCGGAGAAAAGTTCCCGGACCATGGAGCTTCTCATCACCAGCGCGAAGCCGGTGTCGCTGATGTTCGGAAAGGTCATTGCGTCCTGTCTGGCGGGCCTTCTCCAGTTGGTCTGCGTATTCGGCTCCGCCTTTTTGTGCTTTCAAGTCAACCAGTCCTATTGGAGCGGCAATGAAATTATCCGTTCTATTTTTGACATGCCCCTCCATTTGCTGGCTTATATGTTTTTGTTTTTCATCCTCGGCTTTTTTATCTATGCCTTTATGTACGGGGCGGTGGGGTCTACCGTCTCCAAACTGGAGGATATCAATACGGCCGTGATGCCGATTACGCTGGTATTCATCGCCGCTTTTCTCGTGGTGGTGTACTCGATGTCCAGCGGCGATGTGGATAATATCTGGATGAAAGCGTGCTCCTATGTGCCGTTCACCTCGCCCATGGCCATGTTCACCCGCATTGCCATGAGCACCGTGCCCTGGTATGAAATCGTCGTTTCCGTGCTGATTCTGATTGGTTCCGCCGTGGGAATCGGCGTCATCTCGGCGAGGATTTATCGGCGGGGCGTCCTGATGTACGGCGCCGCTCTCAAAATCGGGGCGGTCCTGAAGAAAGGAAGGTAGCTATGTCGCAGAACATAAAATCGGCTGTTTATGAGACGGAACAGATCCGGCTTCATTATTATGAGGCGGGGGATTCGGGGGAGCCGCTGGTGATGATTCACGCCCAGGGGATGGACGGATTAAGTTTTAAAAATACGTTCCGCAAACTGTCAGAGCGCTATCATATTTATTCAGTGGACTGCTACGGGCACGGCGGCAGCCTTCACGACAGGGAAAAGTACACGATTGCGGGCTGCGCGGAGCCGATTATAGAGTTTATTCAACATGTAGTGGGGGAAAAAGTGTTCCTTCTGGGGCACTCCTCCGGCGGACTGATCGCGGCGTACATCGCGGCGGAGACGGAGCTGTGCCGGCATCTTTTTCTGGAGGACGCGCCCTTTTTTTCCTGTCAGGGAGAAAAGCGTAAAAGTACATATAACTATGTGGATCTGTCCACGGTCTGTCACCAGTATCTGGCGCAGGATGCGGAGACGGATTTTCCGCTGTATTATTTTTCCCACCAGTACGCGTGGAGATTTTTTCCGGACAAGAACCGGGAAAAGCTGCGGGCGAAAATGATCCGCAAGGCGGCGCGGAACCGGAAAAGGCATCCGGAGCGGGATCTGCGCGTGATGTTCTGGCCCCAGAGCGTTTTCAAGGGGATGAATGAGTACGATCCCCGGTTCGGGGAGGCCTTTTACGACGACAGTTTTCACGGCGGGATTTCCCACGACCGGATGCTGAGAAAAATCGAATGTAAGGCCAGTTTTTTTAAGGCAAAAACAGAGGAGACGGACGACGGCATTTTGCTGGCGGCGCTGGATGAGGAAGATCTGCGACGGGTCAC
>CANRJU010000038.1 GCA_947631075.1 uncultured Lachnospiraceae bacterium | reverse complement strand
GGACCTGCGCCAACGACAATGACATCATACATAAAGTGTTTTCCTCTCATACAGTTCCGATTCACTTCTCGACAAATCCCGATTTATTTTTATCACACTCTGAAAACTTATGTTTCCAAGGCGTTTCGCTTTCAAAGATTTAAAATAGCATGGATTTTCCCTTGTTTTTGCCTTTGTGCAAGGAAGTATTTCAAGTCGCATATAAACGACCAATACAAATGACGCAACCTATGAATACTCATTGGACTTGCAATATGTACTGCTTAATATCCCCAACAAATTGATTACCGCACCGAGCCAATTCGCCAAGAACACGGTCTATTCCTGTTTCGCTTTTATACCAATTATCTTTTGTGATGTTATAACAATGCACGGGGCACACTTTTATGTCCACGTTAGGAAAAGCCATTTGGTATAGCATAAGACACCTGCGGGCGTGAAACGCTTTACAGACAATCAGCGCTGTTTTTATTTCAATGCCCGCCCTGTTAACGGTCTTTCGTGAAAGAAAGGCGTTATCACGGGTGTGACCGGACCGATCTTCTCCAATAATTGCAGAGGCTGGTATATCATTTTTCAAAAATACGTCTGTAAAGAATTCACAGTCGGATTGATAATCTCCGCTGTATATGTCTGCTTTTGAGCGAACTCCCGGCCATTTATCACGTTTCACACTAATCCCACCCGAAGGAATAAGCCACTTTGCATAGCCTTGATTATACAATTCAGCAGCGTATTCAGGTTGTTCAGGATGTGAGCCGCCAGGCAGGAAAATAGCATCAACCTTTTCAGGTTTATCAGATACAAATATAAAGTTTGATATATCAGAAATGATACGAGTATTCATTAGCCTACGCTCCTCAATCACTGCGATTTATTCTGTATCATAACTTGTTAGCAAAGTTTGCTTCACTAACATAATACCACAATCACGCTCACGTTTCTATTAAATTTCCATTAAATTTCTTCCTCCCTCCGCAAATATTACATGATGAAAATTACAAAAAGTGATACAATCCAGTTGTGGAGAGAACATAATTATACTATAATTGTGTATGGAGGAAGAGCCTTTTTGAACGAGGCAAATATGGAGGAATATGCGATGAAAGCAACTGAATTTACAGAGAAGTGGACAGGAGAGCCGTTGATCTGCTATGACGGGGCAGTTTTAAAGAATTATGGCCTGCGAGATGCGGACATTGAAATATTATCAGACTATGGCCTCCCAGAAAGCGCAGCGCCCTATTTGAATTTTGAAGAAATAGATGCAGAGGATATTGAGTATGTTGAAAAAGGGTATTTCTATTTGGGATATACGGGAGATGGCGATTGGATCGGCATAAATGCCAGCAGCGGCAAAATACTTGTTATATCGCATGAGATTGACGAGTATGCCGATGATGACTTTCCGGACGACGATATGCAGGAAGAAACGGAAGAAAGCGAAGAATGTGAAGACTATGATTATGTGGGATTTACGCTGGTGAATACTTCCTTAGAATCCTTGTATGAATGTATGCTCCAGTATCAGGCATTTCTTGAAAAAAGATTGACAGAGGGCACGGAGGCTTATATCGAGAATGTGAAAGCTCTGAAAGAGGAGATGATAGAGGCGGATCGGGAAGCCATGCAGAGAGAGGACTGCTTTTGGAATGAGGAGATTAAAAAGCTGCTATGAAAATAAAAATATGCAAAAAAAGCATATATGGTCTGCAATGGCGATTCTGTCTGCCGCGCTTTTCCTGACCGCCTGCGTGAACCGGCCAACCCCACAAGAACGGGTTAAGGCGGTCTTTGATAAGCATAAGGATACGATCTGCGAAATGATTCAGGAATATAGCACAGGCGATGCGGGCGAGCTGGAGATCGACATGGAGGGCGTGCTGCATGCCTATGCCATGTCTGTTCGTGGCCATGACGGGCGCGTCCTGCAATTTGTCTGTATCGCGGAGGGAATCTCGCCTGCCGGATTTGTTGCGGGATTTTATTATTCGCCTGACGATGAACCGCTTTTGATTGGCTTTAGACTCTCTGGACCGTCGGAGTTAGCGAAGGACGGGGACGGCTATTCGTGGACTGACGGAACCGACAACCAATACTATACCGAGCGCATGTGCGAGAATTTCTATTATTATCAGGAAGTCAATTAGATTTTAACACAGCTCTGGAGAGGTATCGAGTTTCGCAGATTGTCTTTTTATCTCCCCCTGCTTGTCACTTGACTTTTTTTAATTCGGGTTTTATGATAATAAAGGAATTATTTTAATCATAGGGGGACATTTTCATGGCGCAGAAAAGCACATCTGGCAGCATCTGCATGAAAAGAACAAGAAAAAAGATTGTCAATTTATTCTGGGCCGCTCTTTTTCTCTTTGTGGCTCTGGCGCTTCTGGCGTATGCCGTTTTTTCATGGACATCTGACCGAACATATTGGGAAATTAAGGACTGGGGCGCGGCCGTTTTGAGCGCGGTTCTTGGATTTGCCGCCCTGGCAGCAGGGCTGTATGAACTGGTCACCTCTGTCCGGGACGCCTTTTTTCCGGAAAAGAGCAGGCTCGCCAAGTCCATTCGCTCCCAGCTCCCCTACCCGGAGGAGGCCCCTCCGGTGAGAGAGCTTTTTGCTATGGTGGACAAGGACATTCAGGAAAATGGCGTGTGGTTCGACCGGGTGGCTGTGGGAAAGGAGTGGATTTTAGGCGACGACGCCACCTACATTCCCCGAATCCGGGCGGTATTTGGCAGGGATGAAATTCAGCGCCGCAGGGTCAATGGCAGGAATATCACCAGTGAGGTGGTTCAGATTTACATAATAGACGACAGAAAACAGGTTCAGGCGACGGGCCTTAGAAATCCCAATGAACTGAAACAGCTTTTGGAATGTCTGCGCCTGCTGGCGCCCGACGCCCTTTTTCTTCCCTATGAAAAATATCTGGATTACGTGGCAAAATCCAGGGACGAGTGGGAGTCGATCAACCGGGAGTTTCGGATTCGGAAGGCGCGCAGGGAGATGGACGCTCCCGCGCCAAGGATCGAAAAGGAGCAGAATATGGTATTTACCCGGCCCGACGGGACAGACACTTCCCATGTCACCGAAGATATGGTGCTCTCGACGCTCCGTGACGCCATTCGTTCGGACGATGAAACGCTCTTTACGCTGGCGCCCACGGTTCCCTATGAGAGCGGCGGCAGAAAGCTGTCCTTTCTCCAATGCGCGGTGTTAGGCGTGGACGATCCGGATTTTGACGAGGATGACCTGAAGGACGAGGCGGAGATTTATCTGATCGCGGGCGTCAAGCCGGAACCGGGCTGTCCGCCGGAGACGGGGGCAGTGCTAGAGTGCGCCTATGACGAGGCGGAGCGCATTTTGCTGAACTGGTTCCACGGACAGGCGCCGGATATTTCGCGGTGGCTTGTCATCAATATACACGCGTGGGAGCCGCCTGAAAAAAGGCCCGATCCCCAGCCGCCAAGGCTCGCCCTGGAGTCCGTCACTGGCGTCTTTCAGTCCCACGAGAGCTTCGAGCGGGAGGATGTGGAGCTTGCGGCGGACGGTCTTAATGATGGCACATACAGGTATGTGGAGCTGATTCTCCCTGGCGGGTATCTTATATTCCGGGTGGAGCCGGGAGATGCGCAGGACGGGCGGAGCACTGTCACCGCCACCGACGACAAGGACGGGAAATTGCGCTTTTATGAGTTAAAATGCTCCCAGAGCCAGGCTGCCAGACAGCTCTTGGATTATTATGATGGAACATTCCGTCCGGCCAAGCCGGAGTGGAAGGATATAACAAGAAAAATATACAAAAAGATTGGAGTGTAAATATGGGTAAAATTTTTAGTGACGAGGTAGAGCAGGGACTCAAATATGTCTGCTACGAGGAGCGGCTCGGAAAGGGCAAGGAGGGCATGGCGCTTTTGGAAAAGGCCAGCGCCGCCGGAGACGGGGACGCCAGCTGTATTTTGGCCCGGTGCTTCTGGGGCGGGCAATACATATGGGCGGGACACGGCTTCCCGGTGGACGACAAGCGGGGCGACAGCCTGATGCGCCAGTCGGTCAAGCAGGGAAGCGCTCTGGGTGTGCTGTGCGCCCTGCGGTCAAGGCTGCTGACGCCGGCGCTTGAAAAAAATCTGCCTTTCGCGAGCTTGGAGGACGCCTTTAATGTGGTAAAGGAGAAAGCGGAGGCGGGCGACGCCTTCTGCCAGTACACCGTGGGCAACATGTATTTTTGGATGGATTTTATCCGCGTTTTCGGCAAGGGCAGGGACGCCTTCCCCAGTCAGGACGCCTACAACGAGTATCTGAAGGAGAACATTTCAAAATGCGAGCCCTGGTTTAAGCGCGCCTTTGAGGGCGGCATGTGGCTGGCGGGCAACAACCTGCGAAACTTCTATTTAGAGGGTGATAAGAATTTGATTCCGCCCCGCCCGGAGCTGGCAGAGGGGATTTTCGAGCACGGCGCGGAGTTAGGCTATCCGGTTCACCAGCGATTCGCGGCGGATCATTTGTCCGAGGCAGGCGATCACGAGGGGGCGTTTAAGTGGTACAAGGCGTCCGCGGAGGGCGGCGAGAAGGTCTCCCAGTTTCACCTGGCAAAGCACTACGAGCTGGGACAGGGCACGGAAAAGGACGTTCACAAGGCGGTGGAGTGGTATGAAAAATATCTGGAGGACGGTCCGGACACGCCAGGCTGCAACCGCTTAGGTGGTATTCTCTATGAGGGACCGGACGGGATAGAGCCGGATTACGGCAGGTCCTTCCAGCTTTTGAGCTACGCGTGGAATCAGGGCAACACCTGGGGCGCGGACTGCCTGGGGCGGATGTACTTCTACGGTCGCGGCACGCAACAGGACTATGTCAAGGCGCGGGAGATTCTGGAAAAGGTGGATTACAATAATAAGGAAGTCTGGTATTGCCTGGGCTGCATCTACGCCGGTGGACTGGGTGTCGCCGAGGACATTCCCAAGGGCGTGGCGCTGCTCCAGAAGGCGGGCGATTACGCTCCGGCCAAGCAAGAGCTCTTGAAATATAAAAAGACGCTTTTGGGAAAATGGGTGCGGAGAAAATAACGCCCGAAATGGCGAGTGAGTTAAATATAGAAAAAATTGACAGCAAAAAATACTCCCGGCGGGAATCGAACCCACAACTGCCCCTTAGGAGGGGGCTGTTATATCCATTTAACTACGAGAGCAGGACGCTCCTGTAAAGGAGCAAAACGAATATAGTTTTAATGGCAGATGAGAAATAGCATTAAAAACCGTAAATACAGTTTTTTCTCTATCGCCCCTTCGCGACAAGTCGCTAATGCGACTTGTTTCGCGAAGAAATAGGTTATGTATGAAAAACAAAGGTTATGGCAAATATTTTTTCAGAGCCTCCGCTTTATCCAACTTCTCCCAGGGGAAATCGAGGTCATTTCTTCCGAAATGGCCATAGGATGCGGTCTGGCGGTAAATCGGCCGACGCAGATTCAGCATCTGGATGATGCCGGCTGGTCTCAGGTCGAAGTTCTCATGAATGATGTCTACCAGCTGTTCCTCCGGGAGCTTGCCAGTGCCGAAGGCGTCTATGCGGACAGATGTGGGCGAGGCCACGCCAATGGCATAGGACAGCTGAATCTCCGCGCGGCTGCACAGTCCCGCCGCCACGAGGTTCTTGGCGATGTAGCGGGCCGCGTAAGCGGCAGAGCGGTCAACCTTGGTCGGATCCTTTCCGGAAAATGCGCCGCCGCCGTGGCGTGCCCACCCTCCGTAGGTGTCCACAATAATCTTGCGGCCGGTGAGTCCGCTGTCCCCGTTGGGACCGCCGATGACGAAACGGCCGGTAGGATTGATATATATCTTGGTATCGGAATCAATCATATCCGCGGGAAGTACCGCGTCAATGACCTTTTCCCGGATGTCCTTCTGGATCTGTTCCCAGGAAACGTCTTCGCTGTGCTGCGTGGAAACGACTACAGCGTCTAAGCGCTTCGGCTGGTCGTCGGCTCCGTACTCGACGGTGACCTGCGCCTTGCCGTCCGGACGGAGATATGGCAGCGTGCCGTCCTTGCGGACAGCGGTCAGCTGTCTGGTCAGTCGGTGAGCCATCGAAATGGGGTACGGCATGTATTCTTCCGTCTCATTGGTGGCGTAGCCGAACATCATGCCCTGATCTCCGGCGCCGATCGCGTCTATATCGGAATCTGTGAGCTTGGCCTCCAGCGCCTGATCCACGCCCTGAGCGATGTCCGGCGACTGCCTGTCCAATGTGACCATAACGGCACAGGTATTTCCATCAAAGCCCTTTTCGGAGGCGTCATAGCCGATATCGCAAATCGTGTCCCGCACAACCTTCTGTATGTCAATCTGGGCTGTGGAGGTAATCTCACCCATAACGAGTACGAGTCCTGTAGTAGTGACTGTCTCGCAGGCAACACGGCTCATGGGATCCTGAGTCAGCATCGCGTCTAAGATACTGTCGGAAATCTGATCGCATATTTTATCTGGATGTCCTTCTGTAACGGATTCAGAAGTAAATAGTATCTTTCCCATAAAATTCCTCCTTAGAAATAATCAACACTACTATTCTACTATATGAAAAGTAAATCGTCAAGTAAAATCAAGTAAAATTCCGTGAAATTCCGTGAATCAGTATTGCCTTTTTATGGGTAAATGTGTTATAATCGACAAGAATATGTGCAAATTTACAAAAAAAGTCGTTTTTTTTAAAAAAAGTGTTTTAAAATATTAAAAAAGATGTTATAATGATTAAGAAAATGTGAAATTATAAAATGGATTAATGCTGGGGGGATTATGCTGTTAGAGCAGAAACAACAGATACAGGATGGAGTTGATCTGATGCTGCAGGAGGTGGTCGCCAACATCTCCCACGATCTTAAGACTCCGCTCACGGCGATTCGGGGATATGCGCAGGGAATCCTTGACGGGGTTGCCAGCACGCCGGATCGGCTGAACAAGTATATTGTGACGATACGCAATAAGGCAAATGATATGGCGGGATTAGTGGACGAGCTTTCCTTTTTCTCCCAGATCTGTCAGGGGAGCCTGCAGTATCATTGGGAATCGGTAAATGCGCTGGATTACATAAGCAGCTGCATCAGCGAGGTCTCGCTGGATCTGGAGATGAAGAAGATTAGCCTTTTGTTTCACAACAATGTGCCGGCGGACTGCTGCATCTGCATTGACACGGAGAAGATGAAGCGCGTTATTAACAACATTATCGATAACGCTTCAAAATATATAGATACTGACATGGGAGTTATTTATGTCAACATGGAGGATTCTGAAAAGGATCTGATTATTCACATTACAGATAATGGGGTCGGGATTGCAAAAGAGGAGCTGCCATTGATTTTTGATCGATTTTATCGAACAGACAGTTCCCGAAACTCCAATACAGGAGGGAGCGGACTGGGATTATCCATTGCAAGCAAGATCATGGAGGATCACGGTGGAACAATCCAGGCAGAAAGTGAAAAAGGAGCAGGAACGAGAATTAACCTCTTTATACCCAAGAAGGGACATAAGAAAGGGGTTATGGCCTGAGAAACCGTATTGACAGTGCGCAGAATGGAGGAATTAAAATGAAAAAGATATTGATTGTTGAAGACGAGCTGAATATTGCGGAGCTGGAGAAGGATTATCTGGAGCTGAGCGATTTTGAGGTGACAATTGAAACGGACGGAGCAGAGGGAGAGAAGAAAGCCATGACAGGCGATTATGACCTGCTTATTTTGGACGTGATGCTGCCGGGAAAGGATGGTTTTGAGATCTGCCGGAAGTTCCGCGAAGAATATCTCACGCCGGTCATTATGGTGTCGGCCAAGAAAGAGGATATTGACAAGATTCACGGCCTCGGCCTGGGAGCGGACGATTATATGACGAAGCCGTTCAGCCCCAGCGAGCTGGTGGCGCGCGTGAAGGCGCATCTCAACCGCTACGAGGCGCTGACGGATCAGTCTATGGCGAAGGGCGAGACCAATGAGGTGATTATCACCGGCGACTTAAAGATTGACAAGACGGCAAGAAGGGTGTTTGTGCGGGGCGAGGAAAAGACCTTTACGACCAAGGAGTTCGACCTGCTGTTCTTCCTGGCGCAGAATCCCAACCATGTGTACCCGAAGGAGGAGCTGTTCCAGAAGATCTGGGGTTCCATATCGGTGGGAGATATTGCCACGGTGACGGTGCACATCAAGAAGATTCGCGAGAAGATCGAGCTGGATACGTCCAATCCGGAGTACATTGAGACGATCTGGGGCGTGGGTTACCGGTTCAAGGCGTAGTATATTTTTTGAAAAACAGAACATATTAAGATAGCGGTCTGCGGATGCGGCCGCTATTATTTATGCACGAAAAAGAGCGAGAGGGGATACCGGATGAAGGCGAGGCACTGGGTTCTGATTATTACTGTAATAGTGTTATTTTTGACATTCCGCTTCTTGCTGCCTCTGGTACTGCCCTTTGTGCTGGCTTATTTTTTTGCTAAAATCGTGTCGCCGGTCGTCCGTTTTTTTACGGAGAAGCTGAACTGGAATAAAAAAGTCAGCGTCGTTGTCGTTGTGGTTTTGACGGTGTTTGCGCTGGTGGGGTTTGTGGGATATACGGGGAGCATTTTGATCCGGCAGCTCATTTCCCTGCTCCAGCGGACGCCGGTCTACTGCCAGATGCTCGGCGATGTGACAGAGCAGATCTGCTGCCGGTGCGACAGTATGCTGGATTTGAGCCAGGGAACCAGCTATGGTTACGTCCAGGTCCAGACGGAGAGCCTGTACAGAAAAATCAGTACGAAAATGGTGCCGGGGATTTCACGGTGCGCGCTGGGGGTGTTCCGCTGGGCCGGCGGTGCGGCGGCGGGACTGTTTATATTTTTCTTATCAACACTATTGATTCTGCTGGATGAGAATTTTCCGGGATTTCACGGGAAGCTGCGTCCTCTGGCGGTCAAATTGAGGGCGGCGGGCTTTGCCTATATCAAGGCGCAGGCGCTGATTCTCTTTCTCGTTGCCGCGATTATGTGCGGGGGACTGCTGCTCATCGGAAATGATTATGCCGTGCTGTTCGGCGTGGGAATTGCGGCGTTAGACGCCTTTCCGCTCGTGGGGAGCGGCGTGATTCTGGTGCCCTGGGGGCTGATTCGGATTCTGGGGGGCGATTATTTGGGGGCCGCCGTCCTGTTTACGATGTTCGTGGCGGCTACATTTTTACGGGAAATTCTGGAGCCCCGGCTGTTCGGAAAAGAAATCGGCATGAAGCCGCTGTTTGTGCTGATTTCTGTCTATGCCGGGGTGAAACTGTTCGGCGTGGGCGGAATCCTTCTGGGGCCGGTGGCGCTGACGATTCTGAAGGTGGTAGATGATACCTGCCGGGAAATCGAGGCGTGATGTGACGGGCGCTATTTGCCAATCCAGCGGCTCATGCCGGAGCCGTGATTGCCGAAGGGACGCCTGTGAAAGCCCAGTTTTTCGTAAAAGGGCTCCTTGTTCATCGCGGACATGAGGTTCACCATGATGGTCTCGCCCTCGGATACCTGGTCCTCCAGCCACGCTAAGACCTGCTCGATGATTCGCCGGCCGAGCCCCTTGGACTGGTGGTCCGGGCGCACGATGACGTCGCAGACAAAATAGACGTATCCGCCGTCGCCGACGACGCGCGCCATGCCGACGGGCCTCCCGTCCTCTACCGCGATCAGAGTGTAGAGGGAGTTGCGCAGGGCCGTGCGCGCCCGGTCGGGCTGGATGGTGATAAAATCCACGCTGGCGCGCAGGTCGTTATAATCTTCGATTGTTATTTCATGAGTAAAGGTTATGTTCTCGTTCATCGTGGTCATCCCTTGCGCTGCCGCGGGGCAGCAGATTTTGCTCTATACAACTCTATACAAACTGATTTGTAATTTCGTCATACTGATAATCGATCTCGGAGAGAGTCTGGCGCAGATCGGTCTCGCTGACGTCGTGCGTCGCGCAGAACTCCTCCAGCGTGGCGTAGTGGTCGCGCAGCTTCGTGTTTACATAACTGAGTAGGATTACGGGATCCTGCGGTATGTCCAAAAAAAGCACCTCCTAGTGTTAAGCTGTTAAAGGCCAAATGTGTTGCCTTTACTATCTCCATATCAATAAATTACTCATATTGTACATAGAAAACGGGTTTTTTGTCAACCCTATAGGTAAAAATGGGAGGCGCGTATGGCGGAACAATCAGAGTTTTCAAGGGATTTTGAAAAAAATAAAAAATGGATCGACGAGCTTTTGCAGGTGGACAAGAGCTTCGACCTTCTGTATCGGGTGGTGACGATTGGTGGCAAAAAGGCTTGTTTTTACTTTATTGATGGTTTCTGCAAAGATGAAGTTATGGAGAAGGTATTAGAATTTCTTTATAAAATAGAACCGACGGAAATGCCGGACACGGCGCATGATTTTCTCAAGGGGAAATTGCCCTACGGGGAAATTGATCTGATTCGGACGAAGGAGGATTTTCTCAAGCGGGTGCTCTCCGGCGTGCCGGTGCTGATCGTGGACGGGTACACGGAGTTTCTGGCGATGGATTTCCGGACCTATCCCGCGAGGAGCGTGGACGAGCCGGAAAAGGACAAGGTCATGCGGGGCTCGCGGGACGGGTTCGTGGAGACGGTCGTTTTCAATACGGCGCTGATTCGGCGGCGGATCCGGTCGGAGGATTTGGTGATGGAGATGCACACGGTAGGAAAAAGTTCCCGCACGGACGTCGTCATCGCCTACATGGGAAAACGGGTGGAGCCGGAGATGTTACAGGATATCCGGGAGAGGATTGACGCCATTGACATTGATTCCCTGTCCATGAACCAGCAGAGCCTGGCAGAGTGTCTTTACAAGCACAGGTGGTTCAATCCCTTTCCCAAGTTCAAGTTTACGGAGAGGCCGGACACGACGGCGGCCAGCATACTGGAGGGGAGCGTCGCCATTCTGGTGGACAATTCCCCCTCGGCTATGATTCTGCCCACGTCGGTCTTTGATATTGTGGAGGACGCGGACGACTACTATTTTCCGCCGGTGACGGGGACGTATCTGCGGCTCTCGCGGTTTGTGATCAATGTGATGGCAATATTTCTGACGCCGCTGTTTCTGCTTCTGATTGACAACCCGGAGTGGCTGCCCGAATGGCTCTCGTTTATCCAGATCAACGATCCCATTAACGTGCCCATTTTTATACAAATGCTGATACTGGAATTTGCCATCGACGGCCTGAAGCTCGCCTCGGTCAACACCCCCAATATGCTGAGCACGCCCCTGAGCGTGGTGGCGGGCATCATTCTGGGGGATTACACGGTGAGCTCCGGGTGGTTCAACTCTGAAATCATGCTCTATATGGCCTTTGTGGCGGTGGCGAATTATACCCAGGTGAGCCTGGAGCTGGGCTACGCCTTGAAATTTATGAGAATTATAGTGATTCTGCTCACGGCGGGACTGGGGCTCTGGGGCTTTGTGGGAGGGCTCGCGCTTGTGCTGGTTCTGATTGTGACCAACCGCACTATCAGTGGGAAAAGCTATATTTACCCGATTATTCCCTTTAACGCCAAGCAGTTTCTGCGACGGTTCTTCCGCGTCAGCCTGCCCCATGTAAAAAATGTGTGACGGGAAGGCGTCACACATTTTGAAATATCGCCAGTACAGCATGGCAGCCACGGCATTGCAGCATGGCAGTACAGCAATGGCAGTTATTACAGCCAAGGCAATGTAGCCACGGCAGTAAGTACAGCCGCTTTATTGCTCTTGAAAAAGTTTTCGGATGGCGGCGATTTCCTCTTTATAGGGCGGCGTGGATTTCTTGGGATCCGCCTCGTCCTTGATGTAGGGGGTCTCCAGTATTTTCGGGACGTCCTCGAAGCGGGGGTCGGAGATGACCCGCATGAGCGCCTCGGTTCCCAGGAAGCCTTTTCCGAAGTTCTCATGGCGGTCCTTGTGGGCGCCCCGCTCGTTTTTGCTGTCGTTGATGTGGAAAACGGCGATCTGGTCCAGGCCGATGACCCGGTCAAACTCCTCCATGACGTCCTCGTAGTGGTTCACGATATCGTACCCCGCGTCGCTCACATGGCAGGTGTCGAAGCATACGCGCAGCTTTTCCGGGTGCTCGCAGCCCTCGTAGATGGCCTTCAGCTCCTCAAAGGTGCGGCCGATCTCGCTGCCCTTTCCGGCCATCGTCTCCAGCGCTATGTAGAGGGGCGTGTCCGCCGTCAGCACCATGTTCAGCCCCTTGACGATCTGGGCGATGCCTGCCTCCTCGCCGGCGCCGACGTGGGAGCCGGGGTGGAGCACCAGAATATTCGAGCCCATAGCGGCCGTGCGGTCAATCTCCTTCGCGAGAAATTCCGTGGCGAGCTCAAAGGTCTCCGGCTTTACGGTGTTAGCGAGGTTGATAATATACGGGGCGTGCACCACAAAGCGATGGATGCCCTCCTTTTCCATCAATTCACGGGCCGCCGGTATGTTCAGCTCGTCAATTTCCTTGCGGCGGGTGTTCTGGGGCGCGCCGGTGTACAGCATAAAAGTATTGGCGCCGTAAGAGAGCGCCTCCTTGACAGAATTTAACATCATATCTTTTCCGTTCATGCCAACGTGAGAACCGATTAATAACATAAATACCTCCATTCCGGAGCATTTGTGCGATGGGGCGATAGAAAAAAATGTAAACACAGTTTGCGTATGCAGTTTCTCAGCGCCATCAAATATCCTCCGTGTTTAAGGTGATTATAGCACTGAAACGCAGAATTGCCAACCCCTGATCCAAGCGGGGGACGATAGAAGCGATTATGGCGACGGGTAAGCGGATTATGTATTTTTACGGTATTCCATAATATCCTCTACCCGGCAGTCGAGAATTTCGCAGAACATGCTGATCGTGTGGGTGCTGACGCTCTCATTCCGTTTCATACGGGTGATTTGTCCGGGACTCACTTGATATTTTTTAATCAACGCGTACTGAGAGATTCCCTTTTTTTTCATGGTAATCCATAGCCTGTCATACACGATCATTCAAAAATCACACCTTTCACTTGAATAATAACCAAATTCGGTATACAATGATATTGACCAAAAACGGTTAATGTGCGTGACGGATCAGGGGAGTCCGGGGGACGTAATAAACTTTAAGAAAGATAAAGGAACTTGAGATGGATATCATTGTAAGTGGATACCGCTGGGAAAAAAGCAAAGCCCAGATCGAGGAGATGTTCCGGGAGCGACGAGATTACCGGATTCATTATTGGGATATAGAAGAAGTACGCAAACGTCTAAGGAAGAAATCCCTCGCCTGCGACATCTGCGTTATCTTCACCGGAAGCACGGTGGGATATTTGTTAAAAGAGATGGAGCAGATCTATAATTGCTGCCAGTTGATCGTAGTCAGTGACACATACGACATTCTTCCTTTTTTATACAAACAGGGTCATGACTACTGGATCTCCCAGTCCAAACTGGAATCTGAACTGCCGGAGGCAGTGGAGCTTCTGGGAGAACAGGGAACGAACCAGCGCTATTTCATCTGTACAGGGCAGGGAAAGCGCTGGCGGATTCCCCTGAGCAAAATTTATTACGCGGAGATTCGCGGAAGAAAGTTGAAGATTCACGACGCGGAGGGAGTTGTAGTGACCATCAACAGCTCGATCGCGGAGTTTATTAAAAAAGTTCCTGAAAATTTTCAGAAAGTGCACGCCAGCTATGTGGTGAACACGGATTATCTGCGCGCTATGGACAGCGGGGAGTGCGTGCTGGAGGGCGGCGTCCGGATTCCTGTGAGCAGGGAGCGGGGCAAAGAGCTCAACGCCTTTTTCCAGGAGCGGTGAAATATCTTGACATTTCGGCATTTTTTCCATAAAATAGGTAAATAGTCAAACAGCCGCATGGCGGAAAACAGACAGGGTTCGCTATGAATGGCAGATGAGAAATCGTACTCGCGAATTTCTCGTCGCCCCGTCGCGCATGCGCTCTGGAATGGAGGAATAGTATGGAAAAGAAACCTTATTACCTGACGACGGCTATTGCCTACACATCCGGCAAGCCGCACATCGGGAATACTTATGAGATCGTGCTGGCGGACGCCATTGCCCGCTACAAGCGCTTTCAGGGATACGACGTGCGCTTTCAGACCGGGACGGACGAGCACGGGCAGAAGATCGAGTTAAAGGCCGGCGAGCAGGGCACGACGCCTAAGGAGTTCGTGGACGAGGTGTCCGCGGAGATTCGGCGGATCTGGGATCTGATGAACACATCTTACGACCGCTTTATCCGGACGACGGACGCGGATCATGAAAAACAGATACAGAAGATTTTTAAAAAATTATATGATAAAGGCGATATTTACAAGGGATTTTACGAGGGAATGTACTGCACGCCCTGCGAGTCCTTTTTTACGCCCTCGCAGCTGGTAGACGGCAAGTGCCCGGACTGCGGGCGCGAGTGCCAGCCCGCGCGGGAGGAGGCGTATTTTCTAAAGCTGAGCAAATATCAGGACCGCCTTATGAAGCACATCGAGGAGCACCCCGAGTTTATTCAGCCGGAGTCCCGGAAAAATGAGATGGTGAACAATTTCCTGAAACCGGGCCTGCAGGACCTCTGCG